>NZ_JARBCJ010000158.1:0-7972 GCF_028803055.1 Mumia sp. | reverse complement strand
CGCCCCCCACCCCCCCCCCCCCCGCCGGGGGGGTGGGGTACGGAGACGGCCCCCCCCCGGGGTTGGGGTTGGGGGGCCTTCTCGTGAGGCTGGACCTCAGTGCTGCTTGGGCACGCCCGTCTCGCTGACTCCGCTGAAGTCGTCCGGGAGGTCGTGCGGCGGGTACACCTCGTCGTGGAAGTGGTGTGCCGCGGCATCGACGTCGGCCTGAGTCGGCTTGTCCACGTCGTGCGCGAAGAAGAACCGCTTCGCCCACGCCCGCAGCCTTGCCTTGCGACCCTGCGGGTTGCGGACCCCGTTGCCGTCCTCGTCGACCGCTGCGGTGAGCTCGGGAACCCGAGGACGCGCGGTGAGCGCGTACGCGACGTCCCGCGGCAGCGGCGCGTGGGCCTCGGCGTACGACCCCTCGGCGGAGCGGACGATGATGCCCGTCTCGTAGCCGTGGAGCAGAGCGTCGTTGTCCTTGCGCTGCAGGCTGATGCAGATCCGCCGCGTGATGATGAACGCGATCACCGGCCCGAGGAACACCCCGATACGACAGATCCACGTGATCGTGAAGATGTCCAGGTTGAACTTCAACGCGATGATGTCGTTGCCGCCGGCGATCCAGCAGACGCCGTAGAACGTCATGCCGGCGACGCCGAACGCGGTGCGGGTCGGGGCGTTGCGCGGACGCTGGAGGAGGTGGTGCTCCTCCTTGTCGCCGGTGACCCACGACTCGAAGAACGGCCAGATCGCGAGCACCGTGAAGAGCAGGCCCATCAGGAGGACGGCCGGGATGAAGACGTTGAGCGAGAACGTCTGCGAGTACTGCTCCGGACCGACGGTGAACTCCCAGTTGGGCATGATGCGGACCGCGCCCTCGACCCAGCCCATGTACCAGTCGGGCTGCGAGCCCGCGGTCACCTCGGACGGGTTGTAGGGGCCGTACGCCCAGATCGGGTTGATCTGGATGACCGCCGCCATCAGCGTCGTGAAGCCGAAGACCACGAAGAAGAAGCCGCCCGCCTTCGCCGCGTAGACGGGGAGCATGGGGAACCCGACGACGTTCTTCTCGGTGCGTCCGGGGCCAGGCCACTGCGTGTGCTTGTGGTAGACGAGAAGCACCATGTGGGCGGCGATCAGGCCGAGGAGGAGGCCCGGCAGCAAGAAGATGTGCGCCATGTAGAGCCGCGGGATGATCAGGTCACCCGGGAACTCCCCGGCGAAGACGAAGAACTCGAGGTAGGACCCGACGACCGGGATCGACCGGATCAGTCCGTCGACGAAGCGCAGCCCGGTGCCCGACAGCAGGTCGTCCGGCAGCGAGTAACCGGCGAAGCCCTCGATCAGGCCGATCGCGAACAGGCCGATACCGATGATCCAGTTGAGCTCACGCGGCTTGCGGTACGCGCCGGTGAAGAACACACGGAGCATGTGGGCGATGATCGCCGCCATGAACAGCGCAGCAGACCAGTGGTGGATCTGCCGGACCAGCAGACCGCCGCGGATGTCGAACGAGATGTCGAGGGTCGAGGCGTAGGCCTGCGACATCTCGAGGCCACGCATCGGCTCGTACGGGCCGTCGTAGACGATCTCGGTCATGCTCGGCTGGAACCAGAAGGTCAGGAACGTCCCGGTCAGCAGCAGGACGACGAAGCTCCAGAGAGCGATCTCGCCCAGCAGGAACGACCAGTGGTCCGGGAACACCTTGCGGATGTTCTTGCGCACGAGGCCGGCGAGGCCGACGCGCTCGTCGAGCCACCCGACGGGTCCGGCGGACTTCTTGCCGAACTTGGTGTCCTGGAGCGGCGTCGTGGGAGTGCTCATGGTGTCAGTCACGGTTCTGCTCCACCTCTGGGAAGCTCGGGCCGACCGGCTCGTGGAAGTCGCTGGTCGCGATCAGATAACCGTCCTGGTCCACCGCGAGCGGGAGCTGGGGGAGCGGGCGGTGTCCGGGGCCGAAGATGACCTTGCCGCCGTCAGCGAGGTCGTAGGTGGTCTGGTGGCACGGGCAGAGCAGGTGGTGGGTCTGCTGCTCCCAGAGGGAGATCGGGCAGCCGACGTGCGTGCAGATCTTGGAGTAGACCATGATGCCGTCCACGTCCCAGTTGGCCTGGCCCTTGCGCGGCTTGATGTCGTCGGGCCGGATCCGGACCGCGATCACGGACGCCTTGGCCTTGGCCTGCAGGAGGTCCGTGCCGTGGAACAGCGCGTGGCCGTGGCTGTCGGTCTCGAACAGGATCGCGGGCTGGGCGTTGACGAGCTGGCCGACCTCGATGTCACCCGGACGCAGCGGGATGCCCGAGACGTCGTTGACGACCCGCATGCCGCGTCGCCAGACCGTCTTGAACAGCTTGTCGCCCGGCAGTGGGCCGAGGTCGCGCAGCATGATGATGGCCGGCAGACCGAGGAAGGCCACGGCGCCGATGAGGGAGTTGCGGATCAGCGGCCGGCGACCGAAGCCCGACTCGGACACGCCCTGGCCGACGGCGACGAGCGCCGCCTCGCGGTCCTCGTCCGACGAGCGCGCCGGGTGGCGCATCTCGATGATCTCCTGGTCGAACATCAGCTTCTTGGCCCACTGGATGGCCCCGATGCCGATGAGGAACAGCGCCAGGCCGAGGGTGAGCCCGAGGGCGAGGTTCAGCGAGAACCAGCCGAAGACCTCCGCGTCCCTGGGGATCGTGAAGTAGGCGACGCAGAAGGCCAGGGCGAGCACGATGGCGGCGGTGAACATCCCGGCGACCTGACGCTCGGCGCGCTTGGCCAGCTTGGGATCCACGTCGGTGGGACGCGGGAGATGCTCGGGCAGCCCCGGGTTCTCGATCGGCTCGGCAGGCTCGATGTCGTTGCGCGCCGGGACGGCGACGTCGTCAGTCGGCTGCTCGTCGTGCGATTCGGGGCTCATGACCTCTTCTTCTTCACCCGGGCGCCGTGCGCTGCCAGCCAGACGCTGACGGCGACGAGACCGCCGATTCCGATGATCCAGGCGAACATGCCGTCCACGACGGGGCCGAGGCCACCGCCACCGAAGCCGCCCTGGGGCTGCGACTCGACGGACTTGATGTAGCCGATGATGGCGCGCTTGTCCTCAGGCGTGACGACGTCGTCGCTGAACACCGGCATCTGCTGCGGGCCGGTCTGCATGGCCTCGTAGATGTGCTTCGCGCTCACGCCGCGCAGGGAGGGGGCGTAGCGGCCGCTGGGCAGGGCGCCGCCGGCGCCGACGGAGTTGTGGCACGCGGTGCAGTTCGTACGGAAGAACTCACCGCCGCGGGTCAGCTCCTCCTCAGAGAGGTCGGAGACGTCGGTGTATTCCTCGTCAGGGACCGCAGGGCCGGGGGCGAGGCTGGCGACGTATGCGGCGAGCGCGTCGGTCTCCTCCTCGTCGTAGACAGGATCCTTGCGGGGTGCCTGGGGCGCGGTCTGAGCCAGCGGCATACGACCGGTGGACACCTGGAAGTCGACCGACGCCGCGCCGACACCGATCAGCGAGGGGCCGAAGTTGCCGCCGCTCTTGGTCATGACGCCCTCGGCGTTCATGCCGTGGCAGCTGGCGCAGCCGACGAGGAACAGCTCGCGGCCCTGCTCCACCTTGGCGGTGTCACTCGCCGTGTCGGCGTCGGCCTTCCCCGGAGCGAGGGAGGCGTACAGCGCTCCCGCGACGAGCAGTCCGAAGAGCAGCACCGCGTAACCCGCGAGAGGGTGCCTTCGGTGGGTGGACAAGAACCGCACGGAGTGAACCTCGTTCCCCTTGCCAGGGACGCCCCCGGCAGGGGCGTCTCCTTCGATTAAACCTTGATTCAGATCTTCTGGTAGAGAATTCGTCGCCGGAGCCGTCGAGGACGGGTCGAGGACGGGGCCCCTACTGCAGGGCGTAGATGGTCAGGAAGAGCCCGACCCACACGATGTCGACGAAGTGCCAGTAGTAGGACACGACGATTGCGGAGATCGCCTGCTCGTGGGTGAATCGACGCGCCATGAAGGTACGGCCGATCACGAGGAGGAAGGCGATGAGACCGCCGATGACGTGCAGACCGTGGAAGCCGGTGGCGAGGTAGAAGACCGAGCCGTAGCCCGACGACGAGAGCGTGACGTTCTCGTGGATCAGCTCGACGTACTCGGTGGCCTGGCCGGCGACGAAGACGGCGCCCATCACGTAGGTGAGGGCGAACCACTCGCGCAGACCCCACTGGCCGATCTGCCAGATGCGTCCGCTGCGGCCGACCTTGCCCTTCTCGGCGGCGAAGACGCCCCACTGGCAGGTGACCGAGGACAGCACGAGGATGGTCGTGTTGACCGTGGCGAACGGGACGTTGAGCTTGGCCGTCTCCGCCGCCCACAGCTCCGGGCTCACCGCACGGATGGTGAAGTACGCGGCGAAGAGGGCCGCGAAGAACATCAGCTCGCTCGACAGCCAGACCACGGTCCCGACCGTCACTTGCGAGGGTCGGTTGGGTTGCCCGTGCAGGCGGGATGCTGGGATCACAGATGTCGTCGCCACGGGTGTCATTATTAACCCCCGACCTGTGCGAGGCATCCCCGGCCCCTGCCTCACGCCCTCGCGAGTCGCTACGATCGCGCTGTGACCGATCCCAGCACTGATGTCGCATCCGAACGTCAACTCCCGTTGCGCGTCCTCGTCTACTCCGACGACGGTGACACCCGCACGCAGGTGACGACCGCCCTCGGCCGTCGGATCCACCCCGACCTGCCGCCCGTCGAGTACGTCGAGTGCGCGACGCTCCCGGTGGTGCTCCAGCACATGGACGCCGGTGGCATCGCCCTGGCGATCCTCGACGGCGAAGCGACGCCGGCGGGTGGCATGGGCGTCGCGCGCCAGCTGAAGGACGAGATCTTCCAGTGCCCGCCGCTCCTGGTGCTGACCGCGCGGGACCAGGACGTCTGGCTCGCGACCTGGTCGCGCGCCGACGGCATCGCGAGCCACCCGATCGACCCGCTCAAGCTCGCGAACGCCGTCCTCGGCCTCATCGCCCCCGCGGCGACCACGGCCTCCGCATGACGGTCGCGACCCGCTGGCCGGAGGTCCTCGGCGGGCTCGTGGCAGGCGAGGACCTCACGGCAGAGCAGACGGCGTGGGCGATGGAGGAGATCCTCTCCGGCAACGCCACGGCCGCGCAGATCGCCGGCTTCGCCGTGGCGCTGAGGGCGAAGGGTGAGACCGTCGCCGAGGTCGAGGGACTCGCGGCGACCATGCTTGAGCACGCGAGGCTGATCGAGGTCGAGGGCCGGACCGTCGACATCGTCGGGACCGGAGGTGACCGCGCCAAGACCGTCAACATCTCGACGATGTCGGCGGTGACCATGCGCGGTGCCGGTGCGTTGGTGGTCAAGCACGGCAACCGCGCTGCGTCGAGCGCCAGCGGGGCGGCCGACGTCCTCGAGGAGCTCGGGGTCCGGCTGGACCTGACGCCCCAGCGCGTGGCGTCGCTCGCGGGTGAGGTGGGGATCACCTTCTGCTTCGCCCCCGTCTTCCACTCGTCGTTCCGCTTCACCGCGGCGCCGCGGAAGGAGCTCGGCATCCCGACCGCCTTCAACTTCCTCGGGCCGCTCACCAACCCCTCGAAGCCCGCCGCGATGGCGGTGGGTGTCGCCGACGCGAGGATGGCGAGCGTCGTCGCCGGCGTCTTCGCGCGGCGCGGGCTCGATGCGCTCGTTTTCCGTGGCGACGACGGCCTCGACGAGATCACGACGACGACGACCTCGCGGGTGTGGGTCGTGTCGGGTCCGGACGGTCAGAAGTCCGTGGCGGAGCACACCTTCGACCCCACCGAGGTCGGGATCGCGCCGTCTCCCCCCGAGGCGCTGCGCGGAGGCGACCCGGCCTTCAACGCCGACGTCTTCCGACGTGTGGTCGCGGGCGAGCAGGGGCCCGTCCGCGACGCGGTCGTGCTCAACGCCGCCGCGGGGCTGGCGGCGTACGAGGGAGGCGAGGACGACCTCGTGACCCGGATGGAGCGCAACGTCGCTCGCGCCCGTGAGGCGCTCGACTCCGGGGCGGCCCGCGAGGCGCTCGCGGTGTGGGCCGACGCGTCGCAGCGCGAGAGCTGACCGACGCGGGGCGCGGTCAGCGGCGCACGATCACTCGAAGTCGCCACCGATGCTGAAGGCTGCCTCGAGGTCGTGCTGGGAGTAGGTGCGGAACGCGATGTGCGTCTCGGTCGACCGCACTCCCGGGACCTTGTTGACGCGGTCGGCGACCACGTCGGCGATCTCCTCGGTGCGCCGCACCCGGACGAGCGCGATCAGGTCGATGTGTCCGGTGACGGAGTAGACCTCGCTCACGCCGTCGAGCGCGGCGACCTCCTCGGCGACCTCCGGGATGCGGTCGACCTCGGCGTTGATGAACACGATCGCGGTGATCACGGGTCCTCCTGCGGACGAGTCGGCGTACGGGCTGCAGCCTACTCGTCAGCGGCGTGGGCGGTGCTCGGTCCGCCAGCCCTCGCCTCGCGCCTCGTCGAAGGGCGCAGCGGCCGCACGTGATCGCTCGGCAGCCTCGACGATGGGCAGGTGCCGACCGGCGCCGCGTACCGGGCTGGCCCACTCGCCGTCGAGGTCGACGAGGCGGACCCCGTCGGACTCCAGCCAGCGCAGGACCAGCTCGGACTCGGCCGCGGTGGCAGCCGGTGTCTCGTCGGGCACGATCGTCTCGGCGGTCGACCGGAGCGCCTCCACCCACGGACCGGACGGCGTCGAGGCCGGCATCACCCCGGAGGCGACCAGACGTCCGTGGCGTACGACGTGGACCTCCCACTCCCGCCACTGCGGGTCGAGGGGGCGTGCTGCGACCACCTCGGCGCACGAGAGCAGCGCGGCGAGCCGCTGGCTGCGGTGGGTGGCACGGACGAGCGCGACGAGCCGGTCTCGCTCATGGGCGGCGTCCTCGAAGCGTCCCTGCCCCGAGAGCGTGCGCATGCGGTCGGTCGAGGCGTCGACCACCACGGTGGGGTCGAGCGTGAGAGCCGTCCGGACGCGGTCGACCTCGGCCGCGTACGTCTCGGGGGTGGCGGTGCCGTCGCAGGGTGCGAGGCAGCTGCCCATCTCGGCGAGGGCGCACGCGCTGCGTGACGGACGGCGCGGGAGCCGTCCGGAGCACTGGCGGATGCGGAACGCCTCGTAGAGCGTCGCCGCGACACGCTCGGCGGACGAGCGGCGCGTGAAGGGACCGAGGTAGTCGGCGTCGTCGTCGGTCTTGCGGACGAACGAGAGGCGGGGCCACGGCTCTCGGGTGAGCTTGATCCAGGTCGCACGCTCGGGGTGTCGGGACCTGCGGTTGTAGGGCGGCTTGTGGTGTGCGATCAACCGCAGCTCGCGCACCTGCGCCTCCAGGGCCGTCGCACACGTGATGCCCTCGACGCGGGTCGCCAGCGCCACCATCTCGCCCATCCGCGTGCGGGTCTCGCTGGAGGTGAAGTAGGAGCGGACCCGCGCACGGAGGTCCTTGGAGGTCCCGACGTACAGGACGTTCTCGTGACGGTCGCGGAAGAGGTAGACGCCGGGGAGGTGGGGGAGGTGGTCGGCGAGCCGGCTCTTCTTGCGCTGGGCGGGACTGACCCGGGAGCTGAAGGTGGCGAGCTCCTCCATCGTCGACACCCCCATGGTGCCCAGGCGCTCGAGGAGCGCGTGGAGGACGTCGACCGTCGCGCGGGCGTCGGCGAGGGCGCGGTGGTTGGGGGTGGTGGCGGCGTGGAAGTGGCGCGCGAGCGTGCTCAGCTTGCAGTTGGGGACCTCGTCGCGCAGCAGGACGCGACGGGCGATGCGGGCGGTGTCGAGCGTCTCGAAGCCGGGCCAGGCCAGCCCGAGGTGCTGGGTGAAGTGCTTGAGGAAGCCGACGTCGAAGGGAGCGTTGTGCGCGACGAGCACGGTGCCCCGGGCGAACTCCAGGAACGACGGCAGCGCCTCGCCGATCCTCGGGGCGGCCACGACCATCGCGTCGGTGATGCCGGTGAGGACCGTGATGAACGTC
>NZ_JARBCJ010000157.1:0-7993 GCF_028803055.1 Mumia sp. | reverse complement strand
GGACTGGTCGACGAACGCGAGGACGCGGACACGCGAGTCCGAGCACTCCTGGCCGCACTCGAGGGGGGCGATCGCGCGCACCGTCGCCGTCACGTCGATCTTGCGCTGCTTGGCCGCCGAGGCGACCTGCGGTGCGAGCTGCTCGTACTCCTTGGCGAAGTCCGGGGTCATCCGCTCGGTGGCGGCCTCGAGGTCCTCGGTCACCGTCGCGTGCCGATAGCTGAGCGTCGACTCCAGCGCGGCCGACGCCGCCGAGGTGGCCTTCTCGGCAGCGTCCACCCGTGCCTCGGCATCGCCCTCGGTCTGGCGGACCGCCAGCGTCGCCACGACCGCGAAGGCCACCGCCGCGACGGCGAGCACGGCCAGGGTGGCGAGGACGATCCGGGCACGTCGTGACAGCGGGGCCCGTGGGGTCCGCGGCGCGCGTGGACGGGCCTCGGGAGCCGCCTCGACGGCGTCGCTACCACCCTCCTCGACGGACGGCTCGGGGCCCTCCACCGGCTCGTCGTGCTCGTCACCGGGCGTGGCGGGACGTCGCCGCTCCCCCGCGATCCGAGGCCGTCGGTTGCTCATGACCCGCTCCCCTGCGTCGGCGTCGGCGTCGGTGCGGCACCCGGGGCCGGCGTCGCGGCCGTCTCCACCGTCACGTTGGTGAAGCTGTCGACCAACCAGCGGTCTCCCTCACGGACCAGCGCGACACGCCAGCGGAGCCGAGGCTGACCCACCTGGACGTCCTTGGGCTCGGTCTCCACCGTGATCGCGGCGAGCACCTCGGCGCTGTCGTCGTCGATGCTCTCGATCGCCACCTGCTCGACGTTGCCCTTCGACACGATCCCCGTGTCGGCGAACTGTCCGAGCAGGTCCTTGGTCGACGCCTCGAACTGCACGGCGAGATCGTCGGTCAGCAGCGGCTTCACGCGAGCGACGTACGGGTCGAGGTCCTTGACGTCGTAGGAGTTGACGCTGGTCGCGAACTTCTCCGTCGCCGCCCGGACGTCCTGGCGGGCGGCCGCGTCGGCGTACGCCGGGATCTGCGGACCCCGCACGAGCGCGACGACGCCGACCACCACCCCGGCGACGACCACCGCCGCGAGCGCCACAGCGAGCAGGCGGGTGCGGGTCAGCGTGCGACCGCCGGTCCGAGCAGCATCCACTTCCAGGACTCCTTCCCGAGGTCCGGGGCGTCAGGGATCGTCGTCGTGCCGCCGACGTCCACCTGACCCGTCGCCACATCGTACGTACCGAGAACCTCGCTCTCGTCACGTGTCACCCCCGCGGGGCTCGTGCCCCCCTTGGCGGCGGCCGCGGACCGCGGCTGCGGCTCGGCGCACGCGAACGCACGCTGCCACGCCGCCGGGGTGCGGTCGAACGGCGTCCGCTGGCGCGACCGGGGCAGGTAGCCGGTCTCGCACGGGGCGTTCTCCGGCTGCAGCGAGAGGCTCATGCGCGCGGCGTACTGGCCGGTGCGCGAGTCCTTGGCGATGATCGAGAAGGCGCTCTCGACGCCGTACGGGGCGATGACCAGGACCCCACGGATCCCGTCGAGGCGTCCGCGCACCACGGTGTTGAGCCGGATCGCGTCACTGAGCAGCGACGCGATGTCGTCGGCGTTCTCGCTGAGGACGGTCCGGAGCGTGGCCGCGGTCGGGGCGCCCGTGTCGAGAACGGTGCGCAGGTCCTGGTCCGAGGTCCGCATGGCGGTCGAGAGGTCGCGCAGGTTCGTGGCGAACGCGCGGATGTCGTCCTGGCCGTCGACCTGGGTCTGGAGCACCGTGGTCGACTCGCGGATCAGGTCGGCGGTCATCGCGTACTTCTGGTCGGCCTTGGTGATGAACGAGCTCGTCGCGTCGATGGTGGTGCGGATGTCCTTGCCCGACCCCTCGAAGGCCGCCCCCAGCTCGGTGATGACGGTGCTGAGGTCGTCGGCGTCGACGGACGACAGCAGCCCGCTCACGTCGGTGATCAAGGTGCGGGTGTCGACCGGGACGCGGGTGCGCTCACGGGCGACCACGTCGTCCTCGCCGAGGAACGGCCCGGCGGCCCCCTCGGGCTGGAAGTCGAGGTACTGCTCGCCGACGGCGGACTTGTTGGCGACGACGACCGCGGTGTCAGCGGGGATCCGAGGCGCGTCCTCGTCGATCCGCACCTCCACGTCGACACCGTCAGCGGTCAGCCACATCTCCTTGACCCGGCCGACGCTCACGCCGCGGTACGTCACGTCGGCACCGGTGAAGATGCCGCCCGACTCGGCCATCTCGACGGTGACGGAATAGCCGCTGCCGCCGATCAGCCGGTCGAGCCGGGCATAGGTCGCCCCGACGTAGGCGATGCCCACGAGCGTGATCACGAGGAAGAGCACGAGCTGCACGCGTACGCGACGGGTGATCACGGCGCCACCACCGTCCGCGCCATCACGCCTGCGACGTCGTCACTGCGCAGGGCCGCCTTGAGCGACGCCCGCTCGGCCTCGGTCATGAGGCCGATGGTCTTCGTGAAGTCGGTGGTGAAGTCGAGGGACACGTTGGTGTAGTCGCCCATCTGGTACGCCGCCGCCTGCTCGGGGTTGTCTCCCAGCAGGCTGTCGGGGAACGGGAACGTCGGCAGCACCTCGAGCGAGCTGATCAGCGCGTCCCCTGCGGAGGCGAGGTTGTCCAGCACCGGGTTGAGCGCCTTCAGGTCTGCGACGACGGACTGCTTGGACTTGACGATGACCTCGGTGCCGACGCCGCTCAGCGTGTTGAGCGCTCCCAGCATGCGCACCAGGTTGGCCCGCTGCGCGTTCACGGTCTGGAGCGCTGCCGGCAGGTCGTCGAGGGCGTCGTCGATCGCGGACTGCTGAGTCCTGGTCGCCTTCGCGAGCGCGTCGATCTGCTCGATGGCGACGACGATCTCCTTCTTGGAGGCCTCGGCCGTGCCGACGAACTCGTCGAGGCGACGCAGGAGCGTGCGCATGTTGGCCTCTCTCCCGGTCGTGGCCGCGTTGAGCTCGCGGGCGATGACCTGGATCTTGTCCACCGCCCCGCCGTTGAGGACGAGCGAGAGTGCGCCGAGGACCTGCTCGACCTCGGGGGTGTGGCCCGAGCGCACCAGCGGGATGCGGTCACCCTCGGACAACCGGCCCTGCGCGCCCGAGGGAGGCGGGGCGAGCGACACGAACTTCTCGCCCAGGATGCTGGTCTGGCGGATCGCGGCGAGGGCATTGTCGGGGAGCTCGACGTCGCCGTTGACCTTCATCGTGACGACGGCCTGCCACCCGTCGAGCGCCACGTCGGTCACCCGGCCGACGGAGACGTCGTTGACCTTCACCGCGCTCTGCGGCACGAGGTCGAGGACGTCCTCGAACTCCACGACGACGGTGTACGGGTCGTCACCAAGGTCGGCGCCACCGGGGAGGGGAAGGTCTCCGACGCTGCCGCGTCCGCATCCTGCCGTCAGCACCAGAGCAGCCGCGAGCACCACCGCCGCCCTCGCGCGTCCGAACGTCTCACGCATCACGCCACCCCCATCAGAGCCACGAGACCGGCGTCGTCCGAGGCGTCCGCCCCACCGGCGTCGCCGGGTGCCGGCGGCTCGGCGGCCGGGGACGCGGCTCCGTCGGAGCTCGTACGCCTCGCCTGGTCGGCGAGCCACCACACCAGCTGATCAGAGAGGGCGTAGCACGTCGTCCTGTACTTCGGGTTCTGGTTGGAGGCCAGACCGCAGTAAGCCCCGACGTACACCGCTTCGGTGAGCGTGCGGTACCTGCCGTCGTCCTTGCGCAGGATGGTGGCGCGGGTGTCGAGGGTGCCCGTGGTCGGGTTGTAGGCCGTCGCCAGGTTGGACAGCGCCTTGGGCCCGCGGTCCAGGAGTGCGGCAAGGTTCTTGCGCTGGTCGGCGAGCGACTCGGTGACGTCGGCGAGCCCGTCGACGTTCTTGCGGAGGCTCGCACGGTTCTCGGCCACGTACGACTGGACCGTGCCAAGGGCCGCCGCCAGCTCTCGCAGGGCCGCCTGGAGGTCGTCGCGCTCCCCCGCCAGCACCGTCGACACGTCGGCGAGACTCGAGTTGAACGACCGCACCGAGGCGTCGTTCTGCTCGAGCGCCGAGACGAAGCGCTCGATCTTCTCCATCGACGAGAAGAGCTCGTCCTTGGACCCGTCGGCCGTCGTCGTCACCTTGGCGAGTGCGGCGATGCTGCGGCGGATCTCTTCGCCCCGGCCGTCGAGGTTGTCAGCCGACGTCTCCAGGAGCGTGCTCAGGGCTCCGTCGGCGTTCGCTCCCTGCGGACCGAGCGCCTTCGCCACCCGGTCGAGCGCCTCGTAGCTCTCGTCGAGCTCGGTCGGAGTGGCCGAGCGCTCCTGGTCGAGGTGAGCGCCGTCGGCGAGCTTGGGGCCGCCGGCGTACGCCGGCGTGAGCTGGACGAAGCGGTCCCCGACCACCGAGGGCGACACGATCACCGCGGTGACGTCGGCGGGCACCGCGTAGTCGGCGTCCCACGAGATCTTGACCCGGACGGTCGACCCGCGCGGCGTGATGGACTCGACCGTCCCGACGTCGACCCCGAGGATGCGCACGGTCGACCCCTCGTAGAGGGAGACGGTCCGGTCGAAGTCGACGGTCGCCGTCTGCTTCTCCGACCGTGGCAGCAGGATCACGACCAGGGCCGCGACGAGTGCGAGGACGAGCACCGCCGCGACGCCCTCGACGACGCGACGGGAGACCCGGGGGGCGCGCGTGACGTCGGCGCTCACAGTCCGTCCTCCAGTCCGAGGATGCTCAGCAGGTTGTAGAGGAACCCGTCGAGCCACGGTCCGTTGCCTCCGTTGCTCGCCACCATGGAGTAGAACGCCGGCAGCTGCTCGAGGGCCGACTCGATGTTCTTCTCGTTGGCCTTCAGGACCTTCACCACGCCGGCGAGACGGTCGAGCGCCGGCTTGAGGTCGGCCTTCGTGTCCGCGACGAGCTTCTGGATCTCGTCGGACATGCGGGTGACGCCGACCAGGACGTCGTGGATGGCCTGCCGGCGCTGGGTGAGCGCCTCGAACAGCACTCCCCCGTCCTCGAACAGCGACACGACCTCGGAGTTGCGGTCGGCGAGCACACCGGAGATGCCGTCGATGTTCTTGAGCAACGTCTTGATCTCGGCGTCCCGAGCGGCGAGGTTCTCCGACAGCGCGGTGACACCCCGGACCGCCTTCTGGAACTCCTCCGGCGTCTTCGACGTGACCTCTCCGAGGGTGCGCATCGCGTACGCCAGCTGGTCGGTGTCGATCTGCTGGGTCGTCTCGCTGAGGTCGGAGAACGCCTGGACGATGTCGTACGGAGGGGTCGTCCGCGAGGCGGGGATGACGCTCCCCGGCTCGAGGGTGCCGCCCCCTGCGGGCTCGAGGCTGACGTACATCGTCCCGAGCAGCGTCTTGATCCGGACCGATGCGCCTGTCGCCTTCCCGAGGCGGTCGCGCTCGTCCTTGATCCGGAACGACACGCGCACCTTGTCGCCCTCCAGCTCGAGGTCGTCGACCTCCCCGACCAGCACACCAGCCATCCGGACGTCGTCACCCTTCTTCAGGCCGCCGACCTCGGTGAACTCGGCGGCGTACGTCGGCCCGCTGCCGACCAGCGGCAGCTTGCTCGCCTGGCTGGCCACCACGAGGAACAGGGCGATCACGAGCACGCTCACCGCACCGACGACGGCGGCGTTGCGCTCGCGGAACGGCTTCATCGCACGCATCGGCTCACCCCTGGTCCCGTCACGGTCACGCGCCTGGTGGTCTTGAACGGGCGGGCGTTCTCCCACCCCGGCACCCCGCTCAACGACGGCAGCTTGCCGTCGATGCCGACGTCGCAGACGTAGAAGTTGAAGAACGAGCCGTACTGGCCGGTCCTGCCGATCCGGTCGATCTTGATCGGAAGGATCTGGAGGGTGCTGTCGAGGGCCTGGCGTGCACGCTTGGTGCCGATCTGTGCGGTGAGGTCCCGCAGGTGCGAGATGTCGGCGGTGAGGTCGGGCCTCACCGCGGTGAGGAGCCCGGCCGTCTCGTTGGTCAGCGACGCGATGTCGTCGAGCGAGCCGGTGAGGACCCCCCGGTCGTCCTTCAGCCCGGTGATGAGCTGCTGCAGGGTCGAGATCGTGCTGGACAGCTCGGCGTCGCGGGCGTTGAACGACTTGAGCACCGTCGTCAGGTTGGTGATCACCGACCCGATCAGGTCGTCACGGTCGGCGAGGGTCTGGGTCAGCGACGCGGTGTGACCGAGCAACGACTCGACGGTGCCGCTCTCGCCCTGGAAGACCTGGATGAGCTCGTACGCCAGCTGGTTCGTGTCGTCGGGCGACAGCGCCTGGAAGAGCGGCTTGAAGCCGGCGAAGAGGACGGTGAGGTCGAGCGCGGGCTGCGTCCTCGACATCGGGATCGTGTCACCCGGCTCGAGGCGCCGGCTCGTCCCCTCGGCGCCCTCGGTGAGCGAGAGGTAGCGCTGGCCGATCATGTTGCGGTAGCGCAGCGTCGCCAGGGTGCTCTCTGTCAGGGTCACGTCGGAGTCGACGCTGAAGGTGACCTCGGCAGTCGCGTCGGAGTCGACCCGCACACCGACGACGTTGCCCACGCGCACCCCGGCGATCCGGACGTCGTCGCCCTCGACGAGGCTCGTGACGTCGGCGAAGACCGCCTTGTACTCCTTGGTGTCGAGGAACGAGACGTTGCCGATCACGACGGCGAGGATCCCGGTGAGCGTCCCGGTGACCACGAGGAACAGCAGCAGGCGGACGAGCGCTCCGCTGGTCTTGCGGTCGAGCCGGGGGTCGAGCGTACGGCGGCGTCGGCGGCGACTCATCCGAACGTCACCTCCGCCCCACGCAGCACCGGTCCGACCAGCGCCTGCGCGACGTCGGGCACGTCCTCGGCCGCCACACCCAGCGCCGGCGCGAGCACGGCATCGATCTGCTCCTCCTCGGCCTGCGAGCCGGCGGGGCTCACCCTGGCCGGTGCCACCAGCGGGGCGGCCTTGCCGAGCGGGCCGTCGATGCCCAGCTGGCGGAGCAGGGCGTTGCTCATGCCCGGAGCGGGCCGGGAGCCGTCGTACGGGGTCGAGGGCAGGGTCGAGCACGTCGGGTCGAGCGCACTCCCGCCCCCGCTGACCGGCGGGAGGTCGGCGGCGTCACGGCGGTCGTACGCCCGCGGCGAGCGCGCCGCGAACTCGACCGTGACGTGGGCCCGGTTGTCTCGGAACGCCGAGTCGATGCGCGGCTTGAGCCGGTCGACCCCCTTCAGCACGCAGCCGATGGTCGGGGCATAGTCGGCCAGCAGCTCGAGCGTCGGACGGGACTGACGCGCGAGCGTGATGAGGTCGTCGCCGGTCCGGTCGAGGAAGGCGTCGGCGGTGGTCGCGAACGCTGCCGTCTCGACGAAGAGCGCCTGCAGCTGCGCCTTGCGGCCGGTCAGCGTGTTGCCGGTGACGACCGCGTTGCGCAGCGTCTGCCCGACCTCGGGCATCACGTCGGCGTAGGTCTGCGCCGTCTCGCCGAGGAGCGTGATGTCCTCGACGATCCGCGGGGCGAGCGGGGTGATCTTCTGGAGGTAGGCCTCGAGGGTCTCGAGGGATGCGCCGATCGCCTCCCCCTGGCCGTCCAACGCCTCGGCCACCGCGTTGAGCGTGTAGGAGAGGTCGGCCGGGTTGAGCGCGGTGAGGATCGGGTCCAGGTCCACCAGGAGAGTCTCGACCTCGGCCGGCAGGTCGGCCTGCGCGATGACGTCGCCGGACTCGATCGGGGTACCGGCCGAGGCCGCCACCGGTTGCAGGTCGACGAACTTCTCGCCGAACAGCGTCTTCGGCACGATGAGCGCCTCTACGTCGGAGGGGATGAGGGGCTGGTAGTCGGGGTCGATCATCAGGTGGATCGTGGCGCGTCCGGTGTCGGAGGTGATGTCGGAGACCCGGCCCACGATGACTCCGCGGAGCTTGACGTCGGCGTTGCGGTTGAGCTGCAGGCCGACGCTCTCGCTGCGGATGGTCACCG
>NZ_JARBCJ010000156.1:0-8000 GCF_028803055.1 Mumia sp. | reverse complement strand
GCAGGGCCGATCCAACGCAGCATCGGACGGTACTGGTGGCGGTACGCCCCGAGACTCACGGCGAGCACCACGGCAACGGCGCCGAACAGCACGGCGCTCGACCTGTATCCGAGCACGATCCAGTAGGTCACCACGGCTTCGCTCAAGAACGCAGCCGGCAGGGCCGCGGCTCCGGGGCCGGCCGGAGAGGCGTGACGCCACGCGTGTCCGACCCCTCCGAACACAGGGCCGCCGACGACGGCGCAGAGCGACCAGAACACCAGGTAGTACACGGAGGCGTCGTAACCCCGCAGCTCTGCCACGGCGTAGTAGGCGACGACCTGCACGAGGGTCGCGAGGAGTCCGGTCCACACCGCCGTTCGCAACCGCGACTGCAGGGCTCCCGCCACGAACGCCGTCGTCAGCCACGGACTGACCGCATTGACGAGCGCCAGCCAAGGGAAGTCGAGGCCCGTCTGGAGCACTGACGTCAGTGCCCCGACGACCGCGCCCAGCAACAACGCGAGGAACGGCATCAACAGGTCCGCGCGCTCTCTCACGCGAGCGAGGATATCGTCCGCGCGAACACGTCGCGAAACCGGCATATTCTCGCGTGCAGCGCGAGGATTCGTGGCTTTCAGTCATGCGAGGGCGGCAAAATGTCGCGCGGGAGGGGTACGGTGTTGTACACCGATGTCACGAGAGGACCGGCGATGAACGACGGCTTCCCCACTGTCGTGTACAGCGATGTACACCACAAGGACCGCATCTCCCGCGCACGCGCCGCCGGACGGCTGGTCAAGGTCGGATCCGGCGTGTACGTCAGCGACCTGAGCAAGCCAGCCGAGGACGTCGTGCGCGAGCGGCTGTGGGAGATCGTCGCCCACAAGCTGCCCGGCGCCGTCATCACCGACCGCTCGGCACGTCACGGAGGCGTGGCGGTGGACGGGTTCCTCTTCGTGACGCATCGCCGGACGCGGCCTCTGAAGCTTGCCGGCGTGGTGGTCGAGCCGCGCCACGGAAGCGGGCCGATGCCCGGTGACATCGCACTGCCCGACGGCCTGTGGCTCGCCGGCCCGGCCCGAAGCCTCCTCGAGAACCTGGCACCGACCCGGCCGGCGTCAGGCAGGCCACCGCGGACACTCACACGCGCGCAGGTCGAGCTGTGGATCGATGACCTCTGCCGAGACCGGGGCGAGGACGGCCTGAACGAGATCCGCGAGCAGGCCCGCGAGCTGGCGCCATTCCTCGGTCGACTGGCGGAGTGCGACCTGTTGAACCGTCTGGTCGGGGCGTCCATGAACACTCACCCGACGGCGATCCTGCAGACGCCGGAGCTGATCGGGCGCGCTGCCGGTCAGGCGTTCGACCGTCGTCGCGTGGACATCTTCGGCCGCCTCGTCGACTACCTCGACGGCCAACCACCCGACCTCGTCACCGCCATGCCCGCCGACCGCGGCCGGCGGACGCTGCTGCCCTTCTACGAGGCCTACTTCTCGAACTACATCGAGGGCACGGAGTTCACCCTCGACGAGGCAGCCGACATCATCTTCGACGACGTGGTCCCTGAGCAGCGCCCCGAGGACGCCCACGACATCCTGGGCACCTATCGTCTGACGTCGTCCGATGCCGAGATGCGTCGCAGGCCCGCCACCGACCAGGAGCTCCTCACCCTCCTCCGGGAACGCCACGCCGTGCTGATGGGCGGCCGTCCGCTGGTGGGGCCGGGGAAGTTCAAGACGCAGGCGAACCGTGCCGGGGAGACGCACTTCGTCGCACCGGAGCTGGTCGAGGGCACGCTGCGGCGGGGGTACGAGGTCGGATCACGCCTGGTGTCGCCGTGGGCGCGCGCTGTCTACGTGATGTTCATGGTCAGCGAGGTCCATCCCTTCGCCGACGGCAACGGCCGCATCGCGCGGGTGATGATGAACGCCGAGCTCCACGGCTCAGGAGAGGTCCGGATCGTCATCCCGACCGTCTATCGGCTGAACTACCTCTCCGCACTCAAGGGCGCCACGCACAACGAGAACTTCGCCGGCCTGTACGCCGCGCTGAGCTTCGCGCGGAAGTGGACCGCCCGCGTCGACTTCACCAGCAGATGGACGGCCGAGGGCGACCTCGAACGGACGCACGCGCTCCGCGATGCGATGACCGCCGAGGACGCCGGGATCCGCCTCACCCTGCCGTAGACGTCCCCTCACCCCGCGTCGAGCGGCGGCGCCCATCCTGGTCGGCGGATGAGACAGAACGGGTGACCAGCCGGGTCGGCGTAGACGTCGTCCTCCAGGTGGTGCGCCCCCAGGGCGACGACACGCGCGCCCGCGGCAGCGACGTCCTCCACCATCACGTCCACGTGCATCTGCTGCGGGACGGCAGGGCCCGGCCAGCCCCGCCGCGGCGTCGTGCGGAGGACGTGGGAAGCAGCCGCATTCGGGTACCACCGCAGGAACGGACGATCCCGAGCCGACCTGGGAGGTTGCCATGCACACCCTCGACATCGTGCCAGGCGTGCACCGCCTGGCGCGCGGCTCCACGGCCTGCTACCTCGTGGAGACCGACGACCAGATCCTGCTGGTCGACGCCGGGCTGCCAGCCTTCTGGTCCGATCTTGCCGAGGCGCTGAAGGCCCTGGGCCGGACCCCCGACGACGTGCGGCACGTCCTCCTGACGCACGGCCACTTCGACCACGTGGGCATCGCCCGCAGGCTCGAGAAGTCCGGCGCGCAGGTCTGGGTGCACCGCGGAGACCAGCGGATCGCCGAGCACCCCTACCGGTACGAGCCGGGACGGCCACGCCTCACCTACCCGATCCGTCACCCCCGCTCGCTCCCCCACCTGGCGTCGCTGGTGGGCGCAGGGGCGCTGTGGGTGCAGGGCGTGGACGCACCGAGGGTCTACGACGACCCCATGCCGTTCGGGGACGTCCTCACGGTCGTGCCGACGCCGGGGCACACCGACGGGCACGTCGCGATCGTCCTCCCCGACCACGACGCGGTGATCACCGGCGACGCGCTCGTGACGCTCGACCCGTACACCGGCAGGACCGGTCCGTGCATCGTCGCCCAGGCCGGAACTCACGACGCCGAGCAGGCGCTGCAGTCGCTCGACGCGATCGGCGCGAGTGGGATGCGTACGGTGCTGCCGGGACACGGGGAGGTCTGGCGTGACGGCGCAGAGGCGGCAGCCTGGAAGGCACGTCTGCGACCGGTTCCCTGAACCACGCCACGCCACGCCACCGCGATCGCCAGGTCGTGCGACGCACTCGCGCCGCACGACCTGCGTGTCAGGGGGTGGGCGGCGTGACGAGGTTCAGGTCAGGGATGTCAGGCACGTCCGGCATCTCCGGCCTGCTTCCCGCGTCCATGGCGATGTCGTCGACCTTCCAGGTCGAGCCGTCCTTGACGAGCTGGAGCGTCTGGTCGACGGGCGTGCCGGCCAGCGTGAGCGCGACCGCCACCGTGGCCTTGTCGCCGTCGATCGTGGTGTCCTTGACGTCGAACGTCGCTGCCTGGAGCGCGTCGAGCATGCCGCCCTCGCCGTCGCCCTCCTTCTCGAGCGCCTTCTTGCACTTGTCGGCGCCCTCCCCGTCGCGGAAGTTGTCGGTCGTCACGGCGACGATGGCGTCGCAGTCACGGTCCTTGATGGCGTCGATGAAGCTCTGCGTGGCATCCTCCGGCGTCGACGCGCTGGCGCCTCCACCACCGTCTCGCATCAGGAAGAACGCGACGCCGATGATTGCGGCGACAGCGACCACGCCGCCGATGATGGCGATGAGCCTGCCGGTGCCCTTCTTGCCGCCCTGCGGCGCGTTGGGCGGGAGGTACTGCGGCTGCTGACCGTAGGGCGACTGGCCCTGGCCGTACGGCGCCTGCCCCTGGTAGGACTGCTGGCCCTGGCCGTACTGCTGCTGGCCGTAGGTCGGTTGCTGGTGCGGCGGCTGCTGACCGTAGGTGGGCTGCTGACCGTACGGCTGCTGGGGTTGACCGTACGGGGGCTGCTGACCGTACGGGGGCTGTCCCTGCGGCGGCTGCTGGGGGTACGGGGGCTGCGGGCCGTCGTTGGACGGCGGGCCGGACCACTGATCGCTCACGGCGATACCGTACGCGATCGGAAGGCCAGGCGGACCCGCTTCTCGGCGGCGCTCTCAGGCTCGGCGCACCATCGACGGAAGGCCTCCTACGGCGGCGACGCCGAGGGCCGAACGCGGCTCGTACCCGACCCTCCACAGGCCACCGTGCGCTGCTCCGTCGGTGAACAGCTGCTCGGGATGCTCGCGCGCTTCGGTCGCCGCGTGGAGGTCGTGGACGAGGAGTGCCGCCATCAGCACGCGGGTGGTCGCCGGCTCGAAGATCTCCACGCCGAAGTGCCGTGCGCCGCCGTAGGCGGCTGCGAGCAACCGGTTCTTGGTCACCGACCGTGTCCACGTCGCCGGGGCGACGTTGAAGGACACCCGCTGGCCGCAGTCCTCGGCGACGACGCCGCGCCACCGCTGGATCCGCTTCGCCATCGCGTAGTTGGGGCCCTGTTGCGGGACGAGGATGTCGGCCACGCCGGTGCCGTCGGGAAGGACGGTGGAGTAGTTGGGCACGAAGAGCCTTCCTCGGCTCACGACGCGCAACGGGGCCTGCAACCATCGGACGGGCCCGCGGTCCTGGTACGCGCGAGCGCTCGCCTGGACGACGTCCCGGGGGACGACGAACGCGTCCGTCGGCGTCGCCAGATAGGCGAGGGCGGTGTCCGGGTCGTCGTCGGTGAGCCGCGTCGCGACGACGTCGGCCGCCGCGGTGACGGCGACGTGGGCACCCCCGTCGGCGTAGGCGTACATGCCGACGACCAGCGCACTGCCCGCCGCCCGGGTCCGGAGCCAGGCCAGCACGTCTCCGGTCTGCGTGACCAGGTCCGCGCCCGGCGCACCGTCCGGCCCCACCGGGTGCGCGACCGTCCCGGCCCCGCTCTCGGCCAGGGAGCGGACCCGGTCCCAGATGGACGGTGACGACCTGTCGACGGCGAGGACGTCGGCGCCCCATGCCGCCAACGGCTCCAACGGGCCCATCTCCGCGCCGGCGCCGAGCAGGGCCACCCGGCGTCCTGGGAGCGACAACCACTCCGGATGGGCGATCACCTGCTCGATCGCGGTCACGAAGGACTCCTCGACCACGCCCGCGTCACGCCATCGCCGGAGCTGCTCTCGCAGCCGGTCCCCGTGCAGGATCGACCCGCCGTACGGGACGGCGAGCTCGCGCACCGGCGAGGAGGTGCCGCGCACGACCTCGGTCGCCAACGGCGTCGCGCGCGGCTCTGGGCCCCACTCCTCCAGCGGGACGTCACCGGAGGGGGCGGCGGCCATCATCCGGCCGCGCATCGAGGCCACTCCCCCGTGCGCCAGGGCGAGCGCTGCCTTCGACGACTCGGCCGAGGCCGCCGTCACGCGTCCGACGAGCGGCACGTAGTCGGAGCGCCACGAGTGCGCCGATTCGATGTCCGCGGCGAGCTCGGGGTCGATCTCGCGCGCAGCGTCGGCGAGGATCGCCCGGACCGTCGGGGTGGTCGGGCGGCGGCCGTCCACGGAGGGGAACGTGATCTCGGTCTGAGGATGGGAGTGCACACCCCCAGTATCCGAGGATCCCCTCATGTTTTGTCCAGTGCCCCCCGGACAACGTCGGCGAGGACCCCGATCCCGTCGCTGATGACACCCGGCGCAGGGGCCGCGTACCCGAGCAGTCAGCGTCTTCTGGGCGCACGCAGCGGCGGGATGGGCGAGGCGACCTCCTCGGACTCCGGCACGGGCAGGACCCCGAGGATGCGGCGAAGGCTCACCACGACGGCGGCTCCCGGGAAGGAGGTCTCGCCGTGGTCCGCCGTGTCGCGCACGAGCACCGAGAGTCTCTCGACGCCCACCGCCAACGGCTGGACGTCGCTGCCCTGGATCGGTTCGTCTCCGACCAGCCTGCGGACGACCGACGCCAGCTCGTCGAGAGTGTCCGCCACGCTCTGCGCCGCCTCTCCGCCGAGGCGCAGCCACGGGCGCGGCGACGCTTGGACCTCGCCGAGCATGTACGTCAGGTTCTCCACCAGCGCCGCGACCCGCTCGACGACCTCGGCGTCGGCCCGTCGACGCCCGACATGGTCGCGCCACCGGCGGGCACGAAGGTTGCCCCGAAGAGAGTCGTCGAGCGCGAGAAAGCTCTCGCGCAGCCGGAGCGCGTCCGGGAACACCTCACGGGCCACCTCCAGCCAGGCCTGCTCAGGGTCGGCGGTCTGCCCCCGCAGGACCTTCGCCATCCCCTCGAGCTGCTCCGAGACGTCGGCGGCGACAGAGTCGAGGTGACGCCGCGCGATCCGCGCGGGGATAGGTGGCAGCGCGAGGGTGAGGGCCAGTCCGACCGCTGCCCCCAGGGAGACCTGACCAACGAGTCCCGAGACGAAGTCGGACGTGTCGATGTTGCCCAGGATGTAGGTGAACAGTGCTGCCGTGATGACCCAGCTGCGTCCGTCGCCCAGGCGGTCCCAGCCGGCGAGGATCACGGCGACCAGGACGAGCAGGCCGATGGCCGCCCAGCCCGGCACCGGGAGCACGTGGAACACGGCGCCGACGCCGGCGCCCATGACCAGAGCGACGAAGATCTGCGCCGACTCCCGCACCGAGCCGGCCACGCTCGGGTGGACGGCGAGCACCGCACCCATGGGGGCGTAGTAGGCGTAGTCGCCGATCGGGCTCGGCAGGAGGTTGCCGAGCTGCCACGCCACCGCCGCCGCGATCGCGGCCTTGACGGCGATGTGCAGACGGGACCCGAGAAGTGGGTCGGTGCTCGCCGTCGAACGCGTGAAACCCATTCGGACGAGGCTAGCCGGGGGGTGGTGAGATCAACGGGTCGGCGACGCGTCGTCTCCGCGGTCTCCGCGCGCCCGGTGCTCGGCGGCACCGGCCATCGTCGCGGCCTCGCGGTCGACCAGTGCCCGGTAGTGGGCCCCTCCCATCGCCGCCACCAGCCGCGACAGCGGCCCGGACTGCTCCATCGCGAGCTCGAGCCGCGAGGTCCCCTGGCCTCTCGGTACCACCCGGTGGATGCCGTCGGTCCTGATGCCGAGGACCGACGACCGCCAGGTGAAGGCCGTGCCGTCCTCGACCTCGGTCACGGTCCAGCTCATCGAGCGGATGCCTGGCTGCCGTACGACGTAGCGCTGACCGACGACCAGCTCGCCGTCTCCCACCGGGGCTACCTTGATGAAGCTGTCCGAGATCAGCGGCCACTGCGACGGATCGGCGACGACCGACCACAGGACCTCGGCGGGCGCCTCGACGTCCACCTGCACGTCGTACCTCATGCGAACGACCACCACGCCACGCCGATGCAGATCACGAGCATCCCCACGGCGTTGAGGAAGAGGTTGCGACCGAGGTCGTGGGCGCGGATGTGCGCCGTGATCGCGGCGAGGAAGTAGGCCACGAGCGCCAGCGTCGTCACCAGTCCGAGGTAGGGGATCCAGATCCCGGCGATGAGACCGGCGGCCGCGGCGAGCTTGAGCGGCGTCAGCACCGGCCACCAGCGGCGCGGGAAACGGACGTCGGTCAGGCAATCGCGCACGAAGGCCAACGGCTTCACGCAGAAGACGGCGTCCGCGAGCTGGATCACAGCCAGCACGACCACGGGCCATACGGGGTCGGGAAGGGCACTCATGCCCGCTCCTCTCTCTGACGTCTGCGGTAGGCGGCCACGCGGGCACGACCTGAGCAATAGTCCGAACAGTATCGCCGCGGACGACCACGGGGACCGTCGATCCACACGTCGACACACTCATCGTCCGCACAGGTGCCGATCGCGTCGGCGCCACGGTCGGCGAGCACCTCGCGGATGGTGCGCAGAGCGGCCACCAGCAGGCGGTCGGCAGGGCGGGCGGCGACCCAGCGGTCCTCGACGCGCCCGTCGCTGAGGCCGAGGCGGACCGATGCACCGGCCTCGGTGAGCAGACGGTCGAGCCGACGCACCCGCTCGTCGGGTGTGCCTGCAGCGAAGACGGGC
>NZ_JARBCJ010000155.1:0-8084 GCF_028803055.1 Mumia sp. | reverse complement strand
GGCGCAGACCCTGGCGTTCGTGGCTCGGCGGCTTGAGTCGGACGCGGTCGTCCTCGTGGTGGCGACGAGGGCCGCAGATGACGATCGGCGTTGGGGGAGGTTGCCTCGACTGACGGTCCCTCCACTGGCCACGGTCGATGCCGAGGCTCTTCTGCGGTCGACGATCGCCGCACCGCTCGACCGGCGGGTGCGCAGCCGCCTCGTCGCCGAGACCCACGGCATCCCCGCCGCGCTGTGGGACGTGACGCGGCGGTTCTCGACCACCGAGCTGGCGTTCGGTCCGCAGGCGAGCGTGACAGCGGTGACCGACGGTTGCCCCGAAGCAACGCTCGCGCGCGGGCTCGAAGGGCTGGACGAGCCGTCGCGTCTGCTGCTGCTTGCCGCCGCTGCGGAGCCGACCGGAGACGCGGCTCTGCTGTGGCGCGCCGCCGAGAATCTCGGGCTCGGCAGCGAGGCCGTCGCCCCAGCACAAGCCGTCGGGCTGCTCGAGATCCAGGAGACGGTCCGGTTCAGGCATCCGACGGCGCGGTCGGTGGTCTACGGAGCCGCCGCTGCCGCCGACCGTCGGGTGGTCCACCAGGCGCTCGCGGACGCCACCGACCCCGTGCAGGACCCTGACCGGCGCGCGTGGCACCTCGCCCACGCCGTCGCGCGCCCGGACGAGCGCGTGGCCCGCGACCTCGAGCGCTCCGTCGGGCGCGCGGCAGCGCAGGGCGGCCCGGCCGCGGCTGCGGCCTTCCTGCAGCAGGCAGCCACGCTGACGCCCGACGTACGGCCGCGTGTCGACCGGCAGATCGCTGCGATCGACGCCCTGCTGAACGCCGGCGCCGTGGACGCGGCGCGGGAGCTGTGCGGCGTGGCGGAGGGTGAGGTGCTGGGCGATCTTCATCGGGCCCGGCTCGACCAGCTGCGTGCGCGGATCGAGAGTGCATCCTGCCGCGGTGCGGACGTGCTCCCGCCGCTGCTCTCCGCCGCTCGGCGGCTCGAGGCCTTCGATCCACAGCTGGCGTTCGACAGCTATGCGGACGCGCTCACCGCTGCGTTGTTCTCGGCTCGGTCAACCGCCGGCATCGGCGTGCGAGCCGTGGCCGACGCCGTGCGTGACGCGCGCGTCCCGGTCGATCGCAGGCCGGGTGACCTGGCGGTCCAGGCGATGGCCGTGCTGTACGCCGATGGATACGCCGAGGCCGTTCCGCTGCTCAGGCGTGCGGTCGAGGCGTTCGACACCGACGAGCTGTCTCCCGGGGAGGGCGCACGGTTCTCCTGGCTGGTCGAGCTGGTGGCTGCCGGCTTGTGGGACGAGCACGCGTGGGACAGGTTGACCGGTCGGGACGTGAGGCGGGCCCGCGAAGCGGGAGCCGGCGATGCCCTCACGGTCGCCCTGAACACCCGCGTCTACGTCACCCTCTTCGGGGGTGACCTGGGGGCCGCAAGGACGCTGCTCGAGGAGATCCACGCCGTTGACGCCGCGGCGGGTACGGCGCTGACGCCGTACGGAGCCATCGGGCTCGCCGCCTTCCGCGGCGACCAGGCAGAGGCCGAGCCGCTCCTCGCTGCGGTGCGCGAAGAGGCTGTCGCGCGCGACGACGGTCTCGGGACCTGGGTCGTGCAGTGGGCGCAAGCGCTCCTCTACAACGGACTCGGCCGCTACCGGGAGGCATTGGTCGCCGCTCGTGAGGCCGTCGACCGGCCCGACTGGATGGCGGTCGCGACCTGGGCACTCGTCGAGCTGGTCGAGGCCGCTTCACGGGCCGGCGAACCGACCACGGCGGCGGACGCGTTCGCGCAGCTGGCACCGCTCGCGCGGGCCAGCGGGAGCGACTGGGCGCTCGGGGTGGCCGCGCGCTGCGAGGCGCAGCTGCACGACGGTGACCGCGCGGACAGTCTCTATCGCGAGTCGATCGACAGGCTCGGGCGCACGGCCGTTCCTCCCGAGCTCGCCAGGGCGCACCTGCTGTACGGCGAGTGGTTGCGGCGGGCCGGCCGGCGTGTCGAGGCGCGCGAGCAGCTGCGGACCGCTCACCAGATGCTGGTCGCCCTGGGACTGGCCGCCTTCGCCGAACGCGCACGCCGAGAGCTGGCCGCCACTGGTGAGACGGTGCGCAAGCGTGCCCACGGCACACGGGACGAGCTCACCCCGCAGGAGATGCACGTCGCCCGTCTCGCTGCGGAGGGACTGACCAACCCCGACATCGGCACCGAGCTCTTCCTCAGCCCTCGCACGGTGGAGTGGCACATGGGGAAGGTCTTCGGCAAGCTCGGCATCTCCTCGCGCCGTCAGCTGCGCGACGTCATCGGGGCCGCCCAGACGTCGCGCCCACGGCGGGACGCGCTGACGGCATGAGGTGACGCCGGGGACCCGTGTCAGGCACCCCGGGGGCCAGACCGGGGATCACACGGGGGCGAACGAGGGGAATGTCGCGTCAGGCTCGAGGTCCACCCACGGCCGACAGGCCTTCGAGAAGGAGCTCGTCATGACCGCTGCATCGTCGTCCCCGTCCACACCACGCCCGACCATCGTGCTCGTCCACGGTGCCTTCGCCGACTCCTCCAGCTGGAACGGCGTCGTGCCCGAGCTTCAGCGACGGGGCTACCACGTCGTCGCGATCGCCAACCCGCTCCGAGGGCTCAGCTCCGACGCCGAGTACCTCCGCAGCTTCCTCGACACCCGGGACGGGCCCGTGGTCCTGGCCGGGCACTCGTACGGCGGGGTAGTGATGAGCGAGGCCGCGGAGGGGTCCTCGGTGGTCGCCGCGCTCGTCTACCTCGCCAGCTTCACCCTCGAGGTCGGTGAGAGCGCCGACGACCTCACGACCAAGTTCCCCGGTGCCGAGCTCGGGTCGGCCGCCGAGCCGGTGCCCTTCCCGACGGCAGACGGCGACACCGGCTCTGACGTCTACATCCAGCAGGACCGGTTCAACGAGGTGTTCGCCGCCGACGTGGCGCCCGACATCGCGCGGGTGATGGCCGTCACGCAACGCCCGATCGCGGGCAGTGCCCTCACGGACACGGCCACGAGGGCTGCCTGGCGCAGCATCCCGTCCTGGACGATGGTCGCCAACCAGGACCTAGCCATCCCTGCGGAGTCCCAGCGCTTCATGGCCGAGCGTGCGCAGTCGCACACGGTCGAGATCGACGCCTCCCACGCCGTGACGGTCTCTCAGCCGAAGGCGGTCGCGGACCTGATCGACGCAGCGGCGCGAGGTGTCACCGACCTCTGAGCCGTTCGCGACACCCGGGCCCGAGATCGTGCGCTCTCGGGCCTGAGTGCTGCTCCACGTGGCGGAAGGGGGAGCGCGGTCGTACGGTCGGCAGAACACCGGACGACAGCGAGGGGCATGGCGTGACTCAGACGATCCATCGACTGCTGTGTTTCGCCCGGCCACGGCCGGGCACTCCGGGCTCATGAGCGCCGAGAACTCGCTGTCGCGAGCGGAGACCGACGACCTGCGGCGGCGGCTCGTGGTCGGCCTCGTCGGTGCTGCCCTGCTGGTCGCCCTGCTGGTGGTCGGGCTGTCGTGGGCGAAGTGGCTGCCCTACCTCGACAAGACGACCTCGCTGTCCGACACGGGAGCATGGGACGGAGCGGCGATCTTCGACACCGCGACCACCGCGTCCTCCCCGTGGGCGGCCGGCTGGGACTTCACCGTCGCCTACTTCACGGCAGTCTGGCGGGCGCTCGTGGTGGCGGTGCTGGTCGCGGCCGCCGTGGACGCCCTCATTCCCCGCAGGTGGCTGCTGGCGGCGCTCGGACGCCGTACGGCCGTTAGCCAGTCTCTGGTCGGTGGCATCGTGTCGATGCCCAGCATGATGTGCACGTGCTGCAGTGCGCCGGTGGCCAGAAGCCTTCGACAGCGTGGGACGCCGGTGGCGGGCTGCATCGCCTACTGGGTCGGCAACCCGGTCCTCAACCCCGCGGTCCTCGTCTTCCTCCTGCTTGTCCTCCCCTGGCAGTACGCCGTGGTGCGGCTCCTCGTCGGTGTCGTGGTCGTGGTCGGGGCCGGGGTTGCGGTGTCGCGGTTCCTCGAGCGGCGGCAGGTCGCGGCGGCGGTCGCCGACGTCGACGCTGCCCCGGACGACGACGCCGGCTCGCTGCGTGAGATGCCCGGCCGCTACCTGCGCTCGCTCACCCGCTTCACCGTCGTGCTCGTCCCCGAGTACGTCGTCGCCGTGTTCGCGGTCGGGATGGTCAGCGGACCGCTGTCGAACTTCGACGGGATCACTCAGCAGCTCGGCGTGGTCGCGGTGCTCCTGGTCGCGGTCGTCGCGACCGCGTTGGTGGTGCCGACCGGCGGAGAGATTCCGGTCATCGCGGCGGTGACCGCCGCGGGGGCGACCGCCGGCGTCGGCGGAGTCCTGCTGATCGCTCTGCCGGCTCTCTCGCTGCCCTCGATGCTCATGGTCGGGCGGTCGTTCGGGTGGCGGGCGACGGGACTGACCGCAGGCGTCGTCGTGGTGGGCAGTCTCGCCGCGGGCGGCATGCTCGCGGTCCTGTCCTGACGCTCTGAGGCTTCGCGCAGATCGGGGACGGTGATCAGGAGATCTCCGGGAGCTCCTGCGCCGCCCCGAGGAGCACGCGGAACGGATCGCCCTTCGTCTCCAGGCGGTCGAGCACGGAGCGGACCGTCCAGCGGTCAGGACGGAGGTCGGGATCGTCGAGCTCGTCCCAGGTGAGGGGGACCGACACAGGGGCACCTGGTGCCGGACGCGGCGAGTACGGCCCCACCAGCGTCTTGTTGATCGCGTTCTGCGTGTAGTCGAGCCGGGCGAGCCCTTTGCGCTCCTTCACCTCCCACTTCCAGCTGACCAGCTCGGGGACGACCTGCCCGATGGTCTTCGACAGCTTCTCGACCCACACACGGGTGTCGTCGAAGCTGTAGCCGGGGACGACCGGGATCCAGATCTGGATGCCACGGCGGCCGGTCACCTTGGGCCGCGCGGTCACCCCGAGGTGGTCCAGCGCCGTACGGTGCAGACGGGCGAGGACGAGCAGGTCGTCCCAGGTCGTACGCTCGCCGGGGTCGAGGTCGATCAGCGCGTACGTCGGCTCGCGCGGTGCCTCGATGCGTGAGGTCCACGGGTGCCACTCGAGCGCCCCGAAGTTCGCCGCCCACACGAGTGCGGCGGGTTCGTCGGCCACGACGTAGGTGGTGGTCTCGCCGTCGTCGGCCTCGGGGTTGTCCCACTCGCCGAGCCAGTCCGGTGCGTGGGCCGGGCGCTGCTTGTGCCAGAAACCCTTCGAGTCGGCACCGTCCGGATATCGGTGGAGGTTGAGCGCCCGTCCTTCGAGGTAGGGGACCGCGACCGGTGCGACGCGGGCGGCGTAGGCGAGCAGCTCGCGCTTGGTCACCGGCGGGTCACCGGGGAACAGGACCTTGTCGAGGTTGGTCACCTTCAGCGATCGCCCGAAGACCTCCCAGGTCCCCTGCTTGCCCAGCCCTCTCAGCGCGTCGATCGCCTCGTCGGGCAGCGGGTCGGGGAGGAGAGAGACGCTGGCCTCGGCGGCCGGCGCCTCGGAGCGCCACAGCCGGTGGGGGTCGGCCGCAACCTCGTCGTTGGTGCGTCCGCTCAGCACGGAACGGGGGTGGTCCTCCGCGTCCCAGCCGTCCACGGCGTGCGGGTCGTGCTTGTGCAGGAGCATCCAGGCGTCGGACCCGTCGTCGCTCTCGCGGCGCACGAGCACGAGCCGTCCACGCAGCTTCTCGCCGTGGACCTCGGCGTGCAGCTCACCGGCCTTGACGGCGGCACGCGGGTCGTCGGTCTTGACCGGCTCCCAGGTGCCGGTGTCCCACACGATGACGTCCCCGCCGCCGTACTCGCCGGACGGGATGACTCCCTCGAAGAGCAGGTACTCGATCGGGTGGTCCTCCACGTGCATCGCGAGCCGCCGCGCCGACGGGTCGAGCGTGGGCCCCTTGGGCACGGCCCAGCTCACGAGGACCCCGTCGACCTCGAACCGAAGGTCGTAGTGCAAGCGGCTCGCGCGGTGGCGCTGCACGACGAACCTCGCGGCACCCGCGTCCGGCGTCTCACCACCGGCAGGTTCCGGCGTACGAGTGAAGTCGCGCTTGCGGCGGTAGACCTCGAGGGGATCACTCATGCCTGCTCCGTGCCCGGAGGAGCCGGTTGCATGCCTCTGGCAGTCTGCGCGCCGCAGCGTGATCCGGTTGTCTGGGGCCCATGACGCGCTACGGGTTCCATGCCAGTCACGAGCAGATCTCCCCGCGGCAGCTGCTTGCCGACGTCCAGCACGCTGAGCGGGCGGGGTTCCAGATGGCGATGTGCTCCGACCACTTCTCGCCCTGGAGCCAGCGGCAGGGACACTCGGCGTTCGCCTGGTCATGGCTCGGTGCTGCGCTCGCCACCACCGACCTCACCTTCGGTGCGGTCAGCGCGCCCGGGCAGCGCTACCACCCCGCAGTGATCGCCCAGGCCATCGGCACCCTCGGCACGATGTTCCCCGGCCGCTTCTGGGTCGCCCTCGGCAGCGGCGAGGCCGGCAACGAGCACATCACCGGCGACCGGTGGCCGGCCAAGGAGGTACGGACGCGGCGGCTGGAGGAGTGCGTGGACGTCATCCGCCGGCTGCTCGAGGGTGAGGAGGTCAGCCACGACGGTCTGGTCACGGTCGACCGGGCCCGCCTCTGGGACGTCCCCGACCCACGGCCGCGTCTCGTCGGCCCGGCCGTCTCGCTCGCGAGCGCGTCTCGTGTCGCCGCCTGGAGCGAGGGGATGGTGACGGTCAACCAGCCGCTCGAGGACCTGCGCAAGCGCGTGGACGCCTACCGGGAGGCCGGAGGCGCCGGACCGCTCGCCCTGCAGGTGCACCTGGCGTGGGCGCCGACCGAGCAGGAGGCGGAGCAGATCGCCCACGAGCAGTGGCGCAGCAACGTCTTCAGCGAGCCGATCCCGTGGGACCTGGAGACGCCCGAGGCGTTCGACGCCGTCTCCGAGGACGTCACCGTGGAGAAGGTGCGCACGGTGGTCGACATCTCATCCGATCTCGGCCGCCACTGCGAGCGCCTCGCCGAGTATGCCTCGCTCGGTTTCGACGAGATCTATCTCCATCACGTCGGACAGTCGCAGGAGCGCTTCCTCGACGCGTTCGGTGAGCACGTGATCCCCCAGCTCAAGGAAGGCTGAGTCGTGGCACGAAGTGTGAGCACCGGAGACCTCTGGTGGAAGAACGCCGTCATCTACTGCGCGGACGTCGAGACGTACTCCGACTCCGACGGGGACGGCGTCGGAGACCTCGTCGGACTGACCCAGCGGATCGACTACCTCGCCGAGCTGGGGGTGACGTGCCTGTGGCTGATGCCCTTCTACCCGACACCGGACCGTGACGACGGCTACGACGTGACCGACCTCTTCGGCGTCGACAGCAGGCTCGGCACCCACGGCGACCTCGTGGAGCTCCTCCGTGCTGCCGACGACCGTGGCATCCGGGTGATCGCGGACCTCGTCGTCAACCACACCTCGGCGGAGCACCCGTGGTTCAAGGAGGCACGTCGCAGCAAGGACAACCCGTACCGCGACTACTACGTCTGGCGCTCCGACCCGCCTCCCGACACGTCCGACTCCGTCGTCTTCCCCGACAAGGAGGACGGCATCTGGACTCTGGACGAGCGCACGGGCGAGTGGTACCTCCACCACTTCTACTCCCACCAGCCCGACCTGAACTTCGCCAACCCCGTCGTCCGTGACCACATCGCGAAGTCCCTCGGCTTCTGGCTCCAGCTCGGGCTCGCCGGATTCCGGGTCGATGCCGTTCCGTTCCTGATCGCCGACGTCGACACCGCCGGCGACGACGTACCGGGCGATCCCCACGCCTACCTCAAGGCGTTGCGGTCGTTCCTCGGCCGGCGACGCGGGGACGCGATCCTGCTGGGCGAGGTCAACCTGCCCCACAAGGAGCAGCGCGCCTACTTCGGCGGCTCCGACGGCGACGAGCTCACCATGATGTTCGACTTCATCAGCATGCAGGCGCTCTACCTCTCGTTCGCGCGGGAGGACGCCCGTCCGCTGGCCAAGGCGCTCAAGGCGCGACCGTCGATCCACCCCGACTGCCAGTGGGCGACGTTCGT
>NZ_JARBCJ010000154.1:0-8143 GCF_028803055.1 Mumia sp. | reverse complement strand
AGACCCCCGTGCCCGCACCGACTTCCGACAACCACCCCCGACCCATCGAGACCGACTGGGGCCGCCGTGCGTTCCTGGCCAGAGCCGGCGTGCTCGGCCTCGCCGCCGCGGCTCCACCCGCACTCTTCGCCGCACCGGCCCGTGCCGCCACCACCGACGACGCCCTCGAAGCCCTCCTGGCCTGGCTGCGCCCGCAGCTCCAGCGCCTGTCGGCCGACACCTTCGGAGGGGTCGCGGCGTTCTGCTATCCCGGCCCCGACGCCTTCTCGCTCCGTCAGCTCGAGGTCCGTCGCGAGGCCGGGGGCATCGCCACCCGCACGCCGCAGTTCCTGATGGACACCCTCGACGGCTACATCCCGCTCCCCGACTCGATCGTCATCCCGCTGCTCACCGACGGGACGCGGCAGCTCGGCGCCCTGCCGAGGCCCCTGCCGTACGTGGTCACCCGGGCAGGGCTGAGGCGGGCCCAGCGCCTCGACGAGGCGCTCACGATCGTGCTCGAGAACGACGAGCACCTGCCCGCCTCCATCGTGGTGGCGTTGCTGCTCAACGTCACCGCGGCCGTCCTGGTCCCGGCGTCGCTGCTGCGGTTGGGCTTCAACTCGCCGTTCGCGCGGTTGCGGTACGCCGAGAAGGCCCGCGTCTTCGCCGACCTGGAGAGCGACGAGCCGACGGTGGTGAAGGTGCTCCGCCCGATCGTGGGCGACTTCCTCGCCGACGAGCTGCGGGGCCTGGTCCACTACCTCGCGATGGCGCTCCTCGCGCTGCCGTCCGACGGCATGTACAGCGAGCAGTCGGCGTACGACCGCGCCACCAAGCGGCTCGTCCGCCGCCCGATCGGGTGGGACCAGACCAACTACCTGCCAGGCAGGACCACACCGCCCGACGGGCACGCCGAGCTCCTCGGCTACTACCAGGGCCGGACGGAGGTGGAGGGCTGATGCGCGACGTCATCGTGGTCGGTGCCGGAGGCGGCGGACCGGTCGTGGCCGCCGAGCTCGCCGCACGCGGGCTCGACGTGCTGCTCCTCGAGGGCGGCTCCTCGCACGCGCAACCTGAGCGGGAGTGGACGCACTTCGAGAACGACGCCTTCAACCCCAAGGACGGCTACTTCCGCGTCGGACCCGCAGACCGCGACCGGCCTGCCTGGATCCGCGACCAACCTCAGAACTCCTACCTCTGGAACGTCACCGGCGTCGGTGGGACGACGCTGCACTACTACGGCAACAGCCCTCGGGCCTACCGTGGCGCCTTCGCCGGGTACGACGGCGCGGACCGCGACGCGTACGACACCGATCATCTGTTCCCCTTCCCGTACGAGGAGCTGGTGCCCTACTACGAGTGGGTCGAGGCGACGCTTCCCGTCCAGACGGCCCCGATGGGCCGCAAGGAGCGGGTGTTCTTCGACGGGTGCGAGGCCCTCGGGCTGCCCGTCCAGACGACGAAGGACACCCACGGCATCGCGTTCCGACCCCAGGAGAACGCCATCCTCCAGCCGCAGGGGACGGCAGGCCGGACCTCGGACTCCTCGTTGCTCGTCTATCCGCAGGCGCAGGGCTGCACCTTCTGCGGGTTCTGCGCGCAGGGGTGCCGGTCGCCGCTCAAGGCGCCGCGCAACCAGTTCGCGAGGCGCTCCACCGACAACAGCTATGTCCCGATGGCGGTGACGGCCTCGGCGTGGGCCGCGGCGGGCCGTGACGCCCAGCTCGTCACCGACGCCTTCGTGACCCAGGTCCACACCGAGGAGCGCGGCGGGCGCACCGTCGCTACGGGCGTGACATACCGGACCGACAACGACACGGAGACCGTCCGGGAGGACGCCGCCGTGGTCGTCCTCGCCGGGGGGTGTGTCGAGACACCGCGGCTCTGGCTGGGGTCAGGACTGCCGAACCCGAACGGCTGGGTCGGTCGGGGTCTGACCGACCACTACCTCGACTCCGTGGTCGGGACGTTCGACCGCGACACCGGCGCGTCGCGCGGTCCGGCCTCGGCGGCGCGGGCGGAGTTCCCCGGGTACGGCTGCCTCGAGCAGGGTGGGCTTCCGCCGGCGCTCCAGGCGTTCAGCATGAGCCACAGCGGGAGCGGAATCCGCGAGATGTACGACCTCGGCCGAGGCAAGCGCGGAGCATGGGACGGCGTCTCCGGACGGCTCCAGGGCTCGGAGCTGAAGGACGTGATGCTCAACGGCATCGACCGTCTTCTCAGCGTCCTCGTCATCACCGCCGACGACGTGGAGCCGGACAACCGCGTACGGCTCTCGCCGCTGTATCCGCGCGACGAGCACGGCGCGCCTGCCCGGGTGGAGATGGACTTCACGAGACGCTCCGCCGACACCGTGCGGCGGCGCAACTTCCTCGCCAACCGGGCGGCCGAGGTCCTGCGCGCAGCGGGGGCGCGCAAGGTCTACCGGATCGACTGGGCGCCGCTCATCCTCCACACGCAGTCGTCGATGAGGATGGGCGCCGACCCGGCCACGTCGGTCGTCGGGCCGACGGGTGAGGCCAGGGCGGTGGAGCGCCTCTTCGTCGCCGACAACTCGGTGCTGGCGAACTCCCTCGGCGGACCGAACCCCACCTTGACCACGCAGGCGATCGGGACGCGCACGGCCGAGCAGATCTTTGCCACGTACTTCGACGGCGACCCGTGGGTGGGAACGGAGGCGCCGGTGCCGTCGACCGATCCGCGGATCAGCGCGGCGCTGTGATCCGCGCGGTCACATCTCCGGGCGGCCGTCGCGCCAGTAGCCCATGAATGCCACCGACCGGCGGTCCACGCCGCTCTCGCTCACCAGGAACCGTCGAAGCGTCTTGATCACCGACGCCTCGCCGGCCAGCCAGGCGTAGAGATCGCCGGTCGGGGGCAGGGGCATGCCCTGGTCGTCGAGCGCGACCTCCCACACGAGCTCGTCGCCGACCACCTCGTCGAGGGCGACGTCACCCGCCTCGCCGTCACCGGCCTCGCCCTCGGCCGGTGCGGGGATCCCCAGCATCGCCGAGGCGCACCGTCGGACCGCGGGGACGAGCCGTTGGCCGTGGCGGCTCCCCTCGCGCGCGATCCAGGTCAGCGAGACGCCTGCGGGTCGGGCGAGGTCGGTGATGTCGTCCGCGTACGGAACCTCGAGGATGACGTGGCCGCGACGGTCGCTCGGCAGGTCCTCCAGGATCCGGGAGATCGCGGGGACCGCCGTCTCGTCGCCCACGATCAGCACGGGTCGGTCGGCGCTCGGGACGGCGAACTCCAGTCCGCCGTGCGGACCGGGGTGGGCGGCGTTCGGGCCCATCAGCACGGCGGGCGTGCCCGGTCGGCACGTCGCGGCGAAGCGGCCGGCCGGTCCGGTCGCGCCGTGCAGCACCACGTCGACGTCGACCTCGCGGAGCGCGGGACGCGACGCGCGGACGGTGTACGTACGGATCGGGTTGCGGTGCTCGTCGGGGAGGCTCCGCCACCGGTCGTACCAGTCAGGTGCGGACGGGACGTGCTCGTAGCCGCCGGTCGTATCCGGGAGCAGCAGCTTGATGCGCTGGTCGAAACCGTTCGCCGACATCGCGTCGAGGTCGTCCCCCCGGAAGGTGATGCGGACGAACGAGCGTGAGAGGCGGACCGTGCGAGCCACGGTGACGTCGAAGAACCGCCAAGGCTGGATGGCCTTCTCGATGGTGATGGTCACCGTGGGTCCTCCTGAATGTGGCGTAGAGGTAAGGCTAACCAAAGAACCTTGAAGCGGTCCAGACGAAGAGCCACTAGCCTCCTGGTACGAGCCATGCGACGAAGGAGCCCATCATGCCGACTCCACGCCAGCCCATCACCGCCATCGCAGCCCTGGTCCTCGGGATCGGGCTCCTCACTGCCGCAGGGGGTGCCGCTCAGGGCGACGACGCTGCACTCACCCCTGACAAGCGGGCCCTCGTCGCCGAGGCCGAAGCAGTCGAAGACGCAGCGGCAGCATCTGACCAGCCGCCTGCTCTGGCCTACGACGGTCCCATCGCGACCTCGCTGCAGCGCGCCGTCGCCGACCGCGTGACGGAGCTGCTCACCCCGCAGGGTGACAAGCCTGCCGACGGAGTCCCCGTGAGCCTCGATGCCGGAGTGATCGGCGTGACGGGGAGCCCGACGGCCGGCTACACCCTCGTCGTGACGCGGGGCACCGACGGCGCGGCACTGGTGAACCGCCTCACCTCTGGTCTCTCGGCCACCGCACGCCGTCTCCTCACCGTGCGGACGTCGGAGCGCACGGCGCAGGAGCTGCGCGACGCCTGGGTCGGCGTCACGGCGCAGCAGTGGCGCACGGCCGACGCCGCGCCGACCGCGGGCTACTCCATGGATCTCGATCCCGAGCTCGAAGCGGTCGTCGTCGACGTTGCCGCCGCGCCGCCACGAGAGGCCGCACGGCTCGATCGGCAGGCAGCGCCGGTCGAAGGAGTCGGCGCGGGTGCGGTGGTGGTCCGCTACACCGGCAGTGCGGCCCGAGCGTCGCGCACCTCCGACACCTCGCCGCACTGGGGAGGCGCTCGGATCACCAGCCCCTCCAAGGTCTGCTCGTCGGGTTTCACCGTGCGCAGCAAGTCCTCGAGCACGCGCTACTCGGTCACCGCCGGACACTGCGGCGCGAACGGGACCTCGTGGTACTCCGGGTCGTACTACTTCGGGCAGATCGCCGGGCGGAGCAACTACCCCGCCTACGACCAGGCTCGCCTGGCCGGCTCCACGTACACGAACTCGATCTACACAGACGGGCTCGACAACTTCAACGTCCGTACGGTCACGGGGGCCAATGACGGCGCGGTCGGCGACAACGTGTGTGCGTCGGGTGCGGTGACGAAGTCGGTGTGCGGGATCGAGATCAAGAGCCTGTCCGCCTCGTACTGCGACGATCCGGCCAAGCCGGCCACGTGCAGCACCTACCTGATGCGGGGCCGACGGAGCGACGACCGGGTCATCGCCCGTCTGGGAGACAGCGGCGGTCCGGTCTACCAGCGCAACACGACGCAGTCGCGGGCCTCCATCCGGGCGATGGTGGTCGCGTACGACATGAGCGGGGTCCGGATGTACGCCGAGCGCTACAACTCGATCTCGAACCACCTCGGGGTGATCGCGGTCACGAGCTGACCCGACAGGGGAGAGCCCGGTCAGGCGCCAGGGTCGACGGCCAGCGTGGGCACGCAGATGGTCACGCGGTTCTTGGCCTTGAGCGCCATGACCGGGTTCTTTTTCAGTCCCTTGAACTTCTTGCCGATGTAGACCTCGACGGTGGCGTCGTCCTCAGGGGTGCCCTTCGTGTACTGCACCTTGCCCTTGAACTGCGCTCCGACCAGGCGGGCGTCGACCCGCTTGGGCTCTGGGGCGACGACCCGGACGTTGGCGATGCTCGTGCCCTCCGGTGCGTTGCCGACAGTCCCGGGGAGGAAGCCGATGCCCTGGAGGTTGAGCGCCGTGCGGTTCGCCATGCCGGAGAGGCCGCCGGCGTTGAGCACGTTGACCAGGACCTGGTTGGGCGCGATCTGCTCGCCGGGCTCCAGCACGCGGTTGCGGCAGGCGGTCGTCGCGTCGGCGTCTGGCAGCTCGGGCGCCTTGGCAAACAGGAGCTGGACACCGGTGTAGGTGCCGCCGATCAGGATGGCGCTCAGCACCGACATCGTGAGGAACGTGCGCAGCCCGCGGGTCATGGTCACCGGTCCATCGCGTAGATACGGGCATGCATGACCTGGCGTTGCTGCAGCGCCGCGCGGAGGGCACGGTGCAGCCCGTCCTCGAGGTAGAGCTCGCCCTGCCAGCTGACGACGTGCGGGAACAGGTCGCCGAAGAACGTGGAGTCGTCGTCGAGGAGGCTGGCGAGGTCGAGCTGGCGCTTGACCGTCGTGAGCGTGTCGAGCCGGACCTGCTGGGGCGGCAGTTTTGCCCACTGGCTCTGGGTCAGTCCGTGGTCAGGGTACGGCCGCCCCTCGCCCACTCCTCTGAAGATCACCCCTGCAGTGTAGTCAGGCGATCTGGACGTGACGGACGTCACACACTAGCGTCGTCCCGCGGGATGCCGACGCCCGCTCCGGCAGGCGCCGGTTCCCTGTGGTGAGAGGCGTTGCTCATGAGGTTGAGGCGTTCGACGTTCATGGCTCCGACGCTCGGGTTGCTGGTCTCGGGACTCGTGCTGACGGCCCCGTCGCCGGCCAGCGGATCCCTGGAGGCGCACGGCTCTCCCGGTTCCCACGGCGGGGGCAAGGGCCGCCTCGCGGTCGAGACGGTCTCCAACCCGCGAGCCGACCTCGTCAGCGGTGGCGACGTCCTCGTCCGGGTCACCGGAGCCGCCGCCGACGCGCGGGTGACGCTGCTGGTGAACGGCCGGCGTACGAAGACCTCGCTCGTCGCGCAAGCCGACGGCAGCCGCACCGGTCTCGTGACCGGGCTGCGCAAGGGACGCAACGTCGTCACCGTCCACCGCGGCTGGTCGATGGCCGCCGAGGTCGTCACCAACCACGACCTCACGGGTCCCCTCCTGTCGGGGCCGCAGCAGAAGCCGTTCTACTGCGAGACCGAGGCGTACGGCCTCGCGCCGGCGCAGCAGCCCGACTGCGAGGCTCCGACCAAGGTCACCTACCAGTACCGGTCCGGGAGCAGCTTCAAGCCGCTCGCCGACCCGAGCCAGGTCCCCGCCGACGCGGCAACCGTGACCGTCGGCGGCAGGACCGTCCCGTTCGTGGTGCGGCTCGAGACCGGCACGATCAACCGGGCGGTCTACCAGGTCGCCGGAATCTACGACGGCACCGACCCGTCGCCGACGGCACCCGAGTCGACCTGGAACGACCGGATCGTCTACACCTTCGGGGGCGGCTGCAACGGCGGCTACCACCAGGGTGCGGCCACCGGCGGCGTCCTCGATGCCACGATGCTGGCCAAGGGCTACGTGGTCGCGTCGTCGTCCCTCAACGTCCTCGACAACAACTGCAGCCCGATCATCTCGGCCGAGACGGCGATGATGGTCAAGGAGCACGTCGTCGAGACGTACGGCGTCCCGGTGCACACGATCGGGTGGGGTGGCTCGGGCGGGGCGATCCAGCAGTACACGATCGCGGAGACCTACCCCGGGATCGTCGACGGCATCATCCCGAGCATCAGCTTCCCCGACGTCGTCAGCACCAACGGCGTCAACGCCGACTGCCGCCTCCTGCAGCGCTTCTACGCCGGCGAGGGCGCGTCGTGGACCCCGGAGCAGAAGCGTGCCGTGACCGGGTTCCTCAACGCGAGCAGCTGCCAGTCGTGGGACGTGGCGTTCGGGAACCGGCTCACCGCCACGGACTCGTGCCCGCCGATCATCCCGGTCGAGGCTCGCTGGGATCCCGTCACCAACCCCGACGGCATCCGGTGTGCGGCCATGGAGCAGTTCGTCAACCAGGTCGGACGGGACCCGCGCACCGGCTTCGCGCGCAGCCCGCTCGACAACATCGGCCAGCAGTACGGGCTCGAGGCGCTGAGGTCCGGCGCGATCGATGCGGAGCAGTTCGTCACGCTCAACGAGCGCATCGGCGGCTACGACCCGGCCGGCGCCGTGGTCCCCGAACGCAGCCGCGCCGACCTGCGGGCGGTCCGGGCGTCGTACCGGTACGGCATGCTCAACACGGCGTCCCGCGGTCTCGCGGAGACGCCGATCATCGATCTCCGCACGTACGCCGACGTGGCGGGCGTCCCTGCCAACTTCCACACCGCCGAGTGGTCCTTCGTGATGCGCGAGCGGTTGCGCAAGGCCAACGGTGACGCGGACAACCAGGTGATCGTGGCGTACCTGCCGGTGCCGGAGCTGGCCGCGGCGGCCTCGGCGCAGGCGCTGCAGTCGATGGAGGACTGGCTGACGGCGATCGGTGGCGACGACCGTCGGGGGTCGAAGGCTGCCAAGGTCGTGCGCAACAAGCCCGCTGCCCTCACCGACTCCTGCTGGCTGCCCGACGGTCGCCTCGTGCCGACCGACTGGGAGGCGGGTGGCGATGCGTGCAGCTCCGTCTACCGGATCGGCTCCAACCCGCGTCAGGTTGCCGGCCAGCCCATGACCCAGGACATCGTGGCCTGCGCGCTGCGGCCGATCCGCTGGTCGGACTACGGCGTCGCGTTCACGTCCGCGCAGCGGTCGCGGATGCGGGCAGCCTTTCCCGACGGCGTG
>NZ_JARBCJ010000153.1:0-8367 GCF_028803055.1 Mumia sp. | reverse complement strand
CACTCCTCGTTGACCTCGGGGTCGTCGCCGGCCAGGCGACGCATCACCTTGCCGCGGCGGTGGTCGACGCGGATCGCCGCGCCGCACGCGTCGTGCTCGGCCACCGACGGCGTCGAGACGAGGTCGAACGGGCGCGAGCGGAACCGGTAGGCGCTGCTGGTCAGGGCGCCGACGGGACAGATCTGGATCGTGTTGCCCGAGAAGTAGGACGAGTAGGGCTCGTTCTCGTAGATCGCCACCTGCTGGAGCGCCCCGCGCTCGGCCATCGCGATGAACGGGTCACCCGCGATCTGCTCCGAGAAGCGCGTGCAGCGGGCGCACAGGACGCAGCGCTCCCGGTCGAGCAGGATCTGCGGCGAGATGGCGAGCGGCTTGGGGAAGGTCCGCTTGACCTCGTTGAAGCGTGTCTCGCCGCGACCGTGGCTCATCGCCTGGTTCTGCAGCGGGCACTCGCCGCCCTTGTCGCACATCGGACAGTCGAGCGGGTGGTTGATCAGGAGGAACTCCAAGATCCCCGTCTGGGCCTTGTCGGCGACCGGTGACGTGACCTGCGTCTTGACGACCATCCCCGGCGACACCGGGAGCGTGCACGACGCCTGCGGCTTGGGGAAGCCGCGCCCGTTGCCCGCGTCAGGAACGTCGACGAGGCACTGGCGGCACGCGCCCACAGGCGCCAGCAGCGGGTGGTCGCAGAAGCGCGGGATCTCGACACCGATGAGTTCGGCGGCGCGGATCAGCAGCGTGCCCTCCGGGACGCTGACCTCGACGTCGTCGATGGTCAGCGTCACGAGGTTCTCGTCGGCACGAGCAGCCTCGGTGCCGGACTCGTTGTTGTGGGTGACGGTCATGCCGACGCTCCCTTCCGCCAGGCCGTGGAGGCCTCGTATGGGAACAGGTCCCATGCCGGGGTGTGCATCCCGGCCTCGAACTCGTCGCGGAAGTGCTCGATCGCCGACGTGATCGGGCTCGTCGCCCCGTCGCCGAGCGCGCAGAACGCACGTCCGAGGATGTTGTCGCACTGGTCGAGGAGCAGCTCGATGTCGCCGTCCTGGCCCTTGCCGGCCTCGAGGCGCTCGAGCGTCTGGACCAGCCACCAGGTGCCCTCACGGCACGGCGTGCACTTGCCGCAGGACTCGTGCTTGTAGAACTCGGTCCACCGCAGGACGCAGCGGACCACCGAGGTGGTCTGGTCGAACACCTGCAGCGCCTTGGTGCCCAGCATGGAGCCGGCACCGGCGACGCCCTCGTAGTCGAGAGGGACGTCGAGGTGCTCGGCGGTCAACAGCGGTGTGGACGAGCCGCCGGGCGTCCAGAACTTCAGCTCCGAGCCCTCGCGCATGCCACCGGAGAGGTCGAGGAGCTCGCGCAGCGTGATGCCGAGCGGCGCCTCGTACTGACCGGGGCGCTTCACGTGGCCCGAGAGGGAGTAGAGCGTCATGCCCTTGGACTTCTCGGTGCCCATCGAGCCGAACCAGTCGGGTCCGTTCTCCACGATGCAGGGCACCGAGGCGATGGACTCGACGTTGTTGATCACCGTCGGCGCGGCGTAGAGGCCGGCCACCGCGGGGAAGGGCGGTCGCAGCCGCGGTTGGCCCCGGCGCCCCTCGAGGGAGTCGAGGAGCGCGGTCTCTTCACCGCAGATGTACGCGCCGGCGCCGGCGTGCACGACGACGTCGAGGTCGATGCCCGACCCGAACACGTCCGTCCCCAGGAACCCTGCCTCGTACGCCTCCTCGACCGCGGCCTGGAGGCGACGGATCACGTGCAGCACCTCGCCGCGGACGTAGATGAACGCCTTCTTGGCCCGGATCGCGTGGCAGGTGATCGCAACGCCCTCGACCAGGGTGTGCGGGCTGGCCATCATGAGCGGGATGTCCTTGCAGGTGCCCGGCTCGGACTCGTCGGCGTTGACGACGAGGTAGTGCGGCTTGTCGCCGCCCGGCTTGCTCGGGTCCTGCGGGATGAAGCTCCACTTCATGCCCGTCGGGAAGCCGGCGCCGCCGCGCCCGCGCAGGCCGGAGGCCTTCACGGTCTCGATGAGCGCGTCCGGCTCGGTCTGCAGGGCCGTACGCAGGGCGGCGTACTCGCCGTACGCGTCCAGCGTCCACGCGCGCTCGTGGTCCCACCCTCGGGTGAGGACCGGGGTGAGGGGTGCGACGCTCATTCGGTCTCCTCCGCCTCGTCGCGCTGTGCGGGTGGGGTGGTGCTGTCGTCGACCTTGGTCTCGGACTCGGCCCGCTGGGTGTCTGCCTGCTTGACGGCGGCACCGGCGTCGTCGCCGGTGGTGCCGGTCTCGCTCGGTCGCTCGCCGCTCAGCTGGTCGCCGCTCGGGCGCGCACCGTCGGGGGCTGTCCAGCCGTGCTCGTTCGCCAGCCGCAGACCCGCGAGGGACGGCTCCCCCGCGGCAGGGCCCTCGTGGGCGCGACCGTCGGGGAACCCGGCGAGCACACGCTCGGCCTCGCGCCAGCTGGTGATCTGCGCGCCCCGGGTCGCCGTGCGGGTCCTGCCCGCGCGCAGGTCGTCGACGAGCTCGACCGCGGAGTCGGGGGTCTGGTTGTCGAAGAACTCCCAGTTGACCGTCATCACCGGCGCGTAGTCGCAGGCCGCGTTGCACTCGATGTGCTCGAGCGTCACCTTGCCGTCGGCGGTCCGCTCGTCGTTGCCGACACCGAGGTGCTCGCGCAGCCGGGCGAAGATCGCGTCGCCGCCCATCACCGCGCACAGCGTGTTGGTGCAGACCCCGACGTGGTGCTCGCCGACGTCACGCCGCTTGTACATCGTGTAGAACGTCGCGACGCCGTTGACCTCCGCCGTCGAGACGTCGAGGAGCTCGGCGCACAGCTCGATCCCCTCGGCGGTCACCCGGCCCTCGACGGACTGCACCAGGTGGAGCATCGGCAGCAGGGCCGATCGCTTCTGCGGGTAGCGGGCCATGATCGCCTGAAGGTCGTCGCGCACGCGTGCGGAGTCCAGACCACTCACCGGTCCACTCCTCCCATCACGGGGTCGATGCTGGCGACGGCGACGATGACGTCGGAGAGCATGCCGCCCTCCGACATCGCCGCGGTCGCCTGCAGGTTGCTGAAGGACGGGTCGCGGAAGTGCGCACGGTACGGACGGGTGCCGCCGTCGGAGACGAGGTGGCACGCGAGCTCGCCGCGGGGGGACTCCACGCTGGTGTAGACCTGGCCGGCCGGGACGCGGAAGCCCTCGGTCACCAGCTTGAAGTGGTGGATCAGCGCCTCCATCGACTCACCCATGATGTGGCGGATGTGGTCGGCCGAGTTGCCCTGGCCGTCGGGACCCACAGACAGCTGCGACGGCCAGGCGATCTTGCGGTCCCCGACCATCACCGGAGCACCCTCCAGCCCGCGCAGGCGGGTCACGCACTGCTCGACGATCCGCAGGGACTCGTCCATCTCGTCCATGCGGATGCGGAAGCGTCCGTACGCGTCAGGCTCGTCGCGCGTGATGACGTCGAAGTCGTACGTCTCGTAGCCGGAGTAGGGCTGCTTCTTGCGAAGGTCCCAGTCGTACCCGGTCGACCGCAGCGGCGGTCCGGTGACGCCGAGCGCCAGGCAGCCGGCCAGGTCGAGGTAGCCCACGTCCTTGAGGCGGCCCTTGAAGATCGGGTTCTGGTTGCAGAGTGCGGCGAGCTCCGGGAGCCGCTTGCGCATCAGCGCGACGAACCGGTCGACCGCGTCGAGCCCGCCTTCGGGGACGTCGACGGCGACGCCGCCGGGTCGGATGTAGGCGTGGTTCATCCGCAGGCCCGTGAACAGCTCGAAGATGTCGAGGCAGAGCTCGCGCTCACGGAACCCGACCGTCATCACGGTCAGGGCGCCGATCTCCATGCCCCCGGTCGCGATCGCGACGAGGTGCGAGGAGATCCGGTTGATCTCCATCATCATCACGCGCAGGACCTGGGACTTCTCAGGGACCTGGTCGGTGATGCCGAGGAGCTTCTCGACGGCCATCACGTAGGCGGCCTCGTTGTACATCGGGGACAGGTAGTCCATCCGGGTGCAGAACGTCACGCCCTGCGTCCAGGTCCGGTACTCCATGTTCTTCTCGATGCCGGTGTGCAGGTAGCCGATGCCGCACCGGGCCTCGGTCACCGCCTCGCCGTCGATCTCGAGGATCAGGCGCAGCACGCCGTGGGTCGACGGGTGTTGCGGACCCATGTTGACGACGATGCGCTCGGAGGCGTCGGGATCGACGCCCGCGACCACGGTGTCCCAGTCCTGACCGGTGACGGTGAAGACGCGCCCGGACGTCGTGTCCTGGCTCTGGGCGTACGGGTCGGGACCGGTCTGTGTGGTGCTCATGAGTAAGACCTCCGCTCGTCTGGCGGTGGGATGGTGGCGCCCTTGTACTCGACGGGGATGCCGCCGAGCGGGTATTCCTTGCGCTGCGGGTGACCCGGCCAGTCGTCGGGCATGAGGATCCGGGTGAGCGCGGGGTGGCCGTCGAAGATGATCCCGAAGAAGTCGTACGTCTCGCGCTCGTGCCAGTCGGCGGTCGGGTAGACCGATACGACCGACGGGACGTGCGGGTCGGCGTCGGGCACGGCGACCTCGAGGCGGATGCGCCGGTTGTGGGTCATCGACAGCAGGTGGTAGACCGCGTGCAGCTCGCGGCCGATCTCGTGCGGGTAGTGGACCCCGGAGATCCCGCTGCAGAGCTCGTAGCGCAGGGCCGCGTCGTCGCGCAGGTGCCGGGCGACCTCGAGGATGCTCTCGCGCCGCACGTGCAGGGTCAGCTCGTCGCGGTCCACCACGACGGACTCGACCGCACCCTCGCCGGCGAGCTGCTCGAGCCGGTCGGCGACCTCGTCGAACCAGCCGCCGTACGGCCGTCGCGCGGTGCCCGGCATGGCGACCGGGCGCTGCAGCCTGCCGTAGCCAGAGGTGTCGCCGGAGCCGCGGACGCCGAACATGCCCTCGCGGACCTCGACGACCTCGAGCGTGCGGGCCTCCGACGGGACGACCTCCTCACCGCCGACGGTCGTGCTGCTCGGGTCCTGGGTGCTCCCGCCGGTCATCGCAGCAGGCCCTTCATCGCCGAGGCCGGCACGGCCTCGAGAGCGACCTTCTCGTCCGAGTCGATCTGGTCGAGGCGGTGCTGGCCGAGCTTGGTCTCCTGGATCTTGGTGTGCAGCTTCATCACCGAGTCGATGAGCATCTCCGGCCGCGGCGGGCAGCCGGGAAGGTACATGTCGACGGGCACGATGTGATCGACGCCCTGCACGATCGCGTAGTTGTTGAACATCCCGCCCGAGCTCGCGCACACACCCATCGCGAGCACGTACTTCGGGTTGGCCATCTGGTCGTAGATCTGCCGCAGGACCGGCGCCATCTTCTGGCTCACGCGGCCGGCGACGATCATCAGGTCGGCCTGGCGCGGCGAGGCCCGGAAGACCTCCATGCCGAAGCGGGACGAGTCGTACTTGGGAGCACCGAACTCCATCATCTCGATCGCGCAGCAGGCCAGGCCGAAGGTGGCCGGCCAGAAGGACGCCTTGCGGAAGTAGCCCGCAAGCCCTTCCACGGTCGTCAGCAGCACTCCGCTCGGGAGCTTCTCCTCCAGGCCCATGTCAGTCCCACTCCAGTCCGCCGCGGCGCCAGACGTACACGTACGCGACGAAGACCGTCGCGATGAACAGCAGCATCTCGACGATGCCGAACCAGCCGAGAAGGTCGAACTCCACCGCGAAGGGGTAGAGGAAGATGATCTCGACGTCGAAGACGATGAAGAGCATCGCCGTGATGAAGTACTTCACCGGGATGCGGCCCCCGCCGACCGCCTGGGGGGTGGGCTCGATCCCGCACTCGTACGAGTCGAGCTTGGCGCGGTTGTAGCGCTTGGGCCCGGTCATCGGCGCGATCAGCACGGAGAACACCGCGAACGCTCCCGAGATGACGGCGAGCACCAAGATCGGCGTGTACTCGGTCACCGCATCCTCCCTTCGTGAAAATCTTCACGAGCCTGTTCACACGCTCTCACGGTCGAGTGAGATCTTGTGTTTCACGTCACTATGCCACGGCTTCGAGGCTGGTTCGACAGGGGGTGGGCGAGGTCACGGGCCGCAGCGCGACATGCTGTCCCACCTGCGATTACGTCCCACCGGCGTTGCGTAATTCAATCGCCACAGGGCGGGCGTAACGGGCGGGTCAGCCCTTGGTCGCGGTGTGGAGGGCCACGATGCCGGCGGAGAGGTTCTCCCAGCGGACGGGACCCCACCCGCTGTCGGCGATGACCTTGGCGAGGCCCAGCTGGTCCGGCCAGGCCATGATCGACTCCGCCAGGTAGACGTACGAGTCGGGGTTGGACGAGACAGCGCGTGCGGCCGGCGGGAGCGCCCGCATGAGGTACTCGAGGTAGACCTTGCGGAACGGGCCGAACGTCGGGTGGCTGAACTCGCAGACCACGAGGCGACCACCCGGCCGGGTGACCCGGAGCATCTCCTCGAGAGCGACCGCCGGCTCGTGGACGTTGCGCAGGCCGAACGAGATCGTGACCGCGTCGAACGAGTCGTCGGCGAACGGCAGCCGCATCCCGTCACCGGCGGTGAACGGAAGCTCGCCGTGGTGACGCTTGCCCTCGCGGAGCATGCCGATGCTGAAGTCGCACGGCACGACGTACGCGCCGTCCTTCGCGAACGGCACCGACGACGTCCCCGTGCCGGCCGCGAGGTCGAGGACCCGGTCTCCGGGACCCGCCGCGACGAGGTCTCGCACCCGACGGCGCCAGTGGCGGTCCTGCCCCAACGACAGCACGTCGTTCGTGAGGTCGTAGCGTCGCGCGACGGCGTCGAACATCGAGGCGACCTCGTGCGGCTGCTTGTCCAGGCTGGCTCGGCTCACGCGCCTACTGTGTCACGCGCCGCAGCGGTCGCCGGGGAACGGGTCGTACCCTGGCTGACGTGACCGACACCGTCGTCCCCCTGCGTGGACCCCTCCGGCTCGTGGCGCAGACGGTCTCTCTCGACCCCGCCGCGCTGGAGGACGTCCCCCTCACTCACCTGCTCCCCGCCGACGGCGCGCTGGCCTGGGTCCGCGACGGCGACGGCATCGTGGGATGGGGTGAGGCTGCCCGCATCGAGACCGCCGGCGACAAGCGCTTCGCCGAGGCCAGTCAGTGGTGGCGCGAGGTCTCCGCGCACGCCGTGGTCCGAGACCGTGTGGGTGTGCCCGGCAGCGGCCTGTTGGCCTTCGGGTCGTTCGCTTTCGCCGACGACTCCGGACGCACCCGCGGCCGTGAGCCCGGCAGCTCGGTCCTGATCGTCCCCCGGGTGGTGGTCGGTCGACGCGGCGGGACCACCTGGGTGACCACCATCCGCGAGGAGGCGCTCGCTCCGTCGGCCGACGTCGCCCCTACCGACGCCCCCTCCGCCCCCGAGGACGCTGTCTTCACCGACGGGTCGACCTCCGGCACCCAGTGGGAGTCGATCGTGGCCGAGGCGGTCCGCCGTATCGAGGCCGGTCGACTCGACAAGGTCGTGCTCGCGCGCGACCTGGTCGCCGACCTCGCCGCGCCGCTCGACGTCAGAGCGCCGCTGCGTCGCCTGGCCGAGGCCTACCCCAACTGCTGGACCTTCCACGTCGACCACCTCTTCGGTGCCACGCCCGAGATGCTCGTCCGCCGTGAGCGAGGTCTCGTCACCTCCCGTGTCCTCGCCGGCACCATCCGCCGGACCGGTGACGACGCCCGCGACCTCGCGCTGGCGGGCTCGCTCGCGCGTTCCAGCAAGGACCTGGAGGAGCACGAGTACGCCGTGCGATCGGTCGCCGACGCCCTCGAGCCGTACTGCTCGTCGACCAACGTCCCCGAGACCCCGTTCGTGCTCCACCTGCCCAACGTGATGCACCTGGCGACCGACGTCGCCGGTGTCGTCGCCGACCACGAGTCGGCGAGCGCCCGCGACCTCGCCGAGGCGCTGCACCCCTCGGCGGCGGTGGGCGGGACACCGCGCTCGGTCGCGCTCGAGCTGATCGCGGAGATCGAGCATCTCGACCGTGGCCGCTACGCGGCGCCGGTCGGGTGGATCGACGCCGACGGCGACGGCGAGTGGGGCATCGCGCTGCGCTCGGCGGAGTACGACGGCGCGCGGGTGCGCCTCTTTGCGGGGTGCGGGATCGTCGCCGACTCCGACCCGGAGGCTGAGCTCGCCGAGGCGCAGGCCAAGCTCGTCCCGGTGCGCGACGCGCTCACCAGCGCCTAGGAGAACAGTCCGGCGAGGTCGTCGGCGCTGAGCTCGCCGGAGGACGAGGAAGCCTCGTCGAGCACGCTGGCGACGAGCTCGGCCTTGCGGGACTTCAGCTCGACGACCTTCTCCTCGATCGTGCCCGCGGACACGAGCCGGTA
>NZ_JARBCJ010000152.1:8282-8522 GCF_028803055.1 Mumia sp. | reverse complement strand
GATGGGGTTCGACGGCGTGGTGATGTCCGACGACCTCTCCGCGGCGCAGCAGGTCAAGGACCGCACGCCTGCCGAGCGCGCCGTCGACTTCCTCCGCGCCGGTGGCGACCTCGTGCTCGCGATCGATCCGGCGCAGATGCCCGAGATGACTGCGGCAGTGCTCGCGCGGGCCCGCCAGGACCCGGCCTTCCGGGCCCGGGTCGAGGAGGCGGCCGCGAGGGTGGTCGCGCTCAAGCGCGA
>NZ_JARBCJ010000152.1:0-8272 GCF_028803055.1 Mumia sp. | reverse complement strand
TCTGCCGGGGCAGGGGGCGCGGGGGGCCTCCCCGCCCCGGCCCTCCCCGGCGGGGGTCTGGGGGGGGGGGGGGGGGGTGGCCGCCCCCCCGCGCCCCCACGCCGCCCGCTGAGGCCGCCCTCAGGTGCTCAGCGGTCGCGCCGCCGCCCGAAGACGTTCGTCCGGGCCAGGTCGACCACCTCGTCACCCCGACCGGAGAGCACGGTCCTGAGTGCGTAGAGCGTGAAGCCCTTCGCCTGCGAGGCGGTGACCGTCGGGGGGATGGCCAGCTCCTGACGGGCCACCATCACCTCCACGACGGCCGGTCCGGGCGCTTCGAACGCCTCGGAGATCGCGTGCGGCAGCCGGTTCGGCTGGTCGACCCGCTCGCCGTGCATGCCCATCGCCCGCGCGATCGCGGCAAAGCTCGGGTTGGTGAGACCGGTGCCGAAGTTCACGATGCCGGCCGCCTTCATCTCCAGCTCCACGAAGGCCAGGGACGCGTTGTTGAGGACCACGATCTTCACCGGGAGCTCCTGCTGGACGAGCGTGATCAGGTCGCCCAGGAGCATCGACAGCCCTCCGTCACCGCAGAGGGCGACCACCTGCCGGCCCGGGTACGCCGCCTGGGCGCCGATCGCGTGCCCCAGGGCGTTCGCCATGGTCCCGTGGGTGAACGACCCGACGATCGACCGCTGCCCGTTCATCTCCAGGTAGCGCGCCGCCCAGATCACCGGCGTGCCGACGTCGCAGGTGAAGACCGCGTCGGCGCCGGCCATCTCGGAGACCGTCCGCGCGACGTACTGCGGGTGCAACGGCCCGTCACCCCCCGGGCCGGCGAGCTCGTCGAGTTCCTTGCGGCTCCGGGCATAGTGCGCGAGCATCTTCATCAGGTGGCCGTCGTCGCTGCGCGGGTCGAGCAGCGGGGTCAGCACGCGCAGGGTCTCACCGACGTCGCCGACCAGCCCGAGATCGATCGGCGTCCGCTTCCCGAGCTGTGCACCGCGCACGTCGACCTGGATCACCGCCGCGTGCTCGGGGAAGAACTGCGGGTAGGGGAAGTCGGTGCCGAGCATGAGCAGCACGTCGCACGCCTCCATCGCGCGGTACCCGGAGGAGAAGCCCAGCAGCCCGGTCATCCCGACGTCGTACGGGTTGTCGTGCTCGACGTACTCCTTGCCGCGCATCGTGTGCACGATCGGAGCCTTGAGCACCTCCGCGACACCGACCAGCTCGCCGTGAGCCCCGGCGCACCCCGCGCCGGCGAGGATCGTCACCCGCTCGGCGGCGTCGAGCAGGGCGACAGCGCGCAGCAGGTCGGTATGGGCCGGGACGACGACAGCGCGGCTCGCCTGGATCGTCGACGGAGGACGGCGCCCTGAGGCCTCGGCCAGCATCACGTCGCTCGGCACCACGACGACCGCAACGCCTCGCTCGGCCACGGCTGTACGGAACGCGATCTCGAGGATCCGTGGCAGCTGCTCGGGCGTCCCTGCCATCTCGCAGTAGACGGAGCACTCCTGGAAAAGCTGCTGAGGATGGGTCTCCTGGAAGTAGCCGCTGCCGATCTCCGAGCTCGGGATGTGGGAGGCGATGGCGACGACAGGCACCCGGCTGCGCTGGGCGTCGTACAGACCGTTGATGAGGTGGAGGTTGCCGGGCCCGCAGCTCGCGGCCACGACGGCGACCTCGTCGGTCAGGTGCGCCTCCGCAGCGGCAGCCAGCGCGGCCACCTCCTCGTGGCGGACGTGCACCCACTCGAGCGTTCCGTCCTTGCGCAGCGCGTCGGTGAAGGCGTTGAGCGAGTCGCCGGGCAGGCCGTACACCCGCTTGACACCTGCGGCCTTGACCGTCTCGATCATCACCTCTGCTGTGCTCGGCATCGTCACTCCCCGGTTCGGCGGCCGTGCTCCGACTCTGGCCATCGTCACATCGCCCGGGTGGACCGGCAGGAATGATCGACCCTGCCGGTGTCGTTGAGCTTGCTCGTGGACACCACCGCGATCGTCGAGCGTCTCGAGCGCCTGGAGGAGCTGCTGGCCGCGCTGCGCCGCGACCATGCGGCGATCGTGGCGGCCTCGGAGTCCTCCAACGCCGACGACGAGCACGACCCCGAGGGCTCGACGATCGCGTGGGAACGCGAGCAGATGTCCGCGCTGATTGCTCGTCACGAGGCCGAGCGTGAGCAGCTCACCGCCGCACTCGGTCGTGCCGCCGCCGGAACCTACGGGGTGTGCGAGCGCTGCGGGCGACCGATCCCGGCCGAACGGCTCGCCGTACGACCGGCCGCACGCACGTGCGTCGGGTGCGCCTGACTCAGCCGGCGCGGTGGGCGGCGACGCGGCTGCCCAGGAACGCCGTGTAGGCGACCAGCCCGACGGTGGCGAGCTTGCGGGTGCGGCGCGAGAGCAGTCCGAGCCCGAGCGCCACCTCGGTGGCTCCGTTGCGCTTGATCCACTCGCCGGTGTTCTCCGGGAACGCCGCCTCGTTGATCGACGCGAAGGTCTGCGGGGTGACGAAGTGGGCGGCGCCGGTGGCGGCGATCAGCGTTCCGGCGAGCGGGGCGAGCTTGGACATGCTTCTCCTCGAGTAGGGGTCGACGTGACCGTACCGACGACCCGTACGGGTGACAAGGCTGTGCCTCGGTCCCGTGGCTTGACCTCCAGTGAACTTGAGGTGTGACGATCTCGCTCATGCCTGCCTCCGTCCGCTCGGACACTCCCTCGAGCCTGTGGGATCCCCGCTGCCTGCCGTTCGTCGTCGGAGCGCTCGCGCTCGTCACTCTCGGCGCGTTCGAGAACCGCGCGACGGTCGCGATCCTGCCCACCGTGGCCGGCCACCTCGACGGGATGGCGCTCTTCGGCGCGGCTGCCGCTGCACCACTGATCTCCTCGGTCGTCGCGACGGTCGCTGCGGGCCTCTGGTGCGATCGGCGCGGGCCGACTCCCGCGCTGGCGACCGGCCTGCTCGTCTTCACGTTCTCCCAGCTCGTGATGGGAGCCGCGCCGGGCATGACCGTGCTGCTCGTCGGACGTGTCGGCACGGGGGTGGCCGAGGCGCTCCTCGACGTCGCCCTCACCGTACTGGTCGCCCGCGTGCTCCCGAGGAGCCTTCGTCCGAAGATGTTCGCGGCCATGGCGACCGCGTGGATCGTCCCTTCGCTGATCGGGCCGTTGATCGCCGGGGTGCTCGCCGACCTGGTCGGATGGCGGTCCGTCTTCCTGGTCGCGATCGCCCTCACGGTGCCGGCCGCACTCGCCCTGCGGCCGTCCTTGCGGACACTTCGAGGTGCGGACGCCGCGGAGCCGTCGACGGCACCCCCGGACACGCGTCAGATCCTGGTCTCGGCTGCCGTGGTGTCCGCCGGTCTGGCTGCCCTGACGCTGGGCGGCCCGGGCCTCGAACACAGCGCACACAGCGGGTCGACGGCGATCGTCGGAGGTGTCGCCGTGGGCGCGGGACTCGCGCTGATCCTGATCGGCGCACGGCGCGTGCTCCCTCGTGGCACCGCCCGGTTCGCCGCCGGACTGCCCGCCGTGGTCGCGAGCCAGGGCCTTCGGGCGGCGTCCTTCGCCGGCGCCGGCGCCTTCATCCCGCTCATGCTGACCTCAGTCCACGGGCTGGGACCGGCAGCCGCGGCGAGCAGCCTCACGATCACGGGGCTGTCGTGGGCCCTGGGCTCCCAGGTGAACGGCACGTCCGCGGTCCAGCGTCGGACGACCGTGACCGGACGCGTGCGGGCATCGTTCGCGCTCATCTGCCTTGGCATCCTCGGTCCGGCCATGGTCGCGATCGACCGGCTCCCCGTCTGGGCAGGGCTCGCACTGTGGGCTGCTGCCGGCATCGGCATGGGTGTCGGCTCCCCGACGCTCACGACCCATCTCCTCGCGCTCGCTCCGGAGGACGAGCAGGGCCGGCTCACGGCCGCGTCCATGCTCGCGGCGACGATCTCCCAGTCGATGCTGATCGCGGTCGCAGGGGCGGCGATCGCGATCGTGGGGACGCCCCTGCCCGGCGTGGTCCTGGCCGGGATCCTCGCCACTGCGGCCGCGCTCGCGCTGTGCGGCGCGGCGGCCGCCTCGCGGGTCGAGGCACGCCCGACCGCGTCGATCAGGTAGCCGACGTCTGCTGTGCCCGACGTCTGATGCGCCCGGGGTCAGATCTCGTCGTCGACCAGCGCGCCCTGCCACGAGCGGACGGCGACGACGATCCTCTCGACCGCGCTCGGGAGGTCCGCGACCGGCTCGAAGACCACACCTCCCCGAGGCTCGGGCGGCGTGACCTTGGCCCAGCCCGGACCGCCGATCAGGACGAGGACCGGCGACAGCGCCGACTCCTGGAGCGAGAGGAGGAGGCTGGGGTCGGGACGACGCATCGAGGCCCACACGAACGCGACCTTGGGCCGGGACCTGACCAGCTCGTCCACCATCGCCGGGAGAGGAACCCGTCCCCCGAGCGATCGGCTCGCCGTCCCCGCCTCGGCGAGCGCGGCCTCGAGGGCGGCGACCGGCAGCGAGTGCTGCTCCTCCTCAGCGCAGGCGAGAAGGACTTCTCCATCGGCCGACCCGCGAGTGCGCTGCTCGGCCCGGGCAGTCGCACCGTGCAGGGTCGTCATGACGATCTCGGTCGTCAGGTGCTCGCCGGCGATCCCGAACGCCGGGTCCCGCCAGCGCTCGCCCACCGCCTGGAGCAGTGGGACGAGGACCTCGTCCCACGCGCGCGCGACCCCGCGCTGGGTCACCGCGCGCGACACGTGCCGACGGATCGCCGCGGTGTCACCGCGGGCGGCCGCCGCCAGGAGGACCGACACGAGCTCGCCGCTGATCTGCTCCTGCGCCCGACCGAGGCCCATCGGGGACACGTGCGGGTCGGCGCGTACGGCCGCGACCGCGAGCTGGGGGGACATGCCGTCCGCGACCAGCCGCGCCACGACGGCCAGCCGGCCGACGTCCTCCTCGGAGTAGCGACGGTGCCCACCCGCGCTGCGGCCTGAGGGAGCAAGTCCGTAGCGGCGCTCCCACGTGCGCAGGGTCGCCGCCGGCACGCCGAGGCGTACGGCGACATCGCGCACGCTCATGCCTTCAGAGGGTGCCATCCGGTGCCTCTCTAGTCGGGCGGCGTCTGCGACAGAGTATAAACCTGCTCACGATTCGTCAGGCTTGAACTGGTTGAACGTGGACGCTTCGGAGGCCGATCGCTGGATCTACAGCGATTCTGACCAAGAAAATTGGTTCAGGGATTTGACAGGTGAACAACTTCGCGTGCTACGTTTTGGCTCCCGCCGAGAGCAAGGAGTCACCGTGAGGACGAACGAGCAGACCGTACGGGTCCGCCGTGGTCGCAGCATCACCACGGTGCTGTCCCTGCCGCGACACCGGTCCTTGCTCGCCCTGCAGGAGGAGCTCCTCCAGGGAATGACCGGAGTGGCATCCGCAGGCAGTGTCATCCGTGCGACGCACCGCGCCGCAGCACGGACGCACGCCGCCGATGACACCACCTGGATCGAGCAGGTTGGGCGGCTCTCTCGCGACGAGCTCGCCGCCGCCGCCGGCCTGATCGATGACGCGGCATGACCACGTCGCTGTCCCGCCCCTGGCTCCAGGGTCGCCTGACGATCGACCGTCTGATCGGGCGGTTCGCCGAGGCCGACCTCTCCCCCGCGCACGCCGCACGCAGCACGATCTCGGTGCGAACGATCAACAACGACTGGTTCGCACCCACCCCGACATGAGACATCCGGTCACCACGACCGCGCACGACTTGGCACCACATAAGACCAGCACGATTGAGGAGCAGTAGACATGAGCAGCAGTATCTCCCGCCTCCCGATGCCCCTGATGGACGAGTACGAGTGGCAGTTCCAGGGCGCATGCAACGGCGCCGACACGTCCATCTTCTTCAGCCCCGAGCACGAGCGTGGCAAGAAGCGCCACGACCGTGAGGCCAAGGCCAAGGCGTACTGCGCCGTCTGCCCGGTGGTCAACGAGTGCCTCAACCACGCACTGCGCGTCCGGGAGCCCTTCGGTGTGTGGGGCGGCCTCAACACCGGCGAGCGCAACGCCCTGGTCGAGACCGGCACCGAGCGCCGCGCCAGCTGATAACGTCCGACACATGGGGGTCTTCCGCAGCAAGGGCGTTCAGGACGAGGTGAAGGCCTCGACCTCAGGACAACCGCGCGATCCTGAGCACCGCGCCGTCACCGAGGTCGTCACCACCCTGACGAGCGGTGTCACCTGGCGGATCGACCCGGTCCCCCCGCAGGACGGGACCGACTCCGACTAAGAGCAGCACCCCGTACGAAGGGTCTCCGTCCATCCGGGCGGAGACTTTCGTACGTCCGGGGCCCCCGCCCCGCCCCGCCCCCTCTCCCGCGATTCGGTGAGGAGATCGGGGTTTTCCGCCGAGGATTCCCGATTCCCTCACCGAATCGGGCCCGCCGAGCGTGGTCGGCGACACGACAGTGAGCGTGCCGAGGTGGCGGGCCATGGATACCGTCGACTGTGATGGTTGCGCCGCACGCTCCCAGCCGCTCCGTCGGCCCACTCGGCCTGACCTTCGTCGTCGTCGGCGGCGTGGTCGGATCCGGCATCCTGTTCGCCCCGCTGTTCGCTGCCCAGCAGGCCGGACCCGCTTCCATCATCGCGTGGCCGATCGCGAGCCTGATGCTGATCACGGTGGTGCTCGTCTTCGCCGAGGTCTCTGCCATGCTGCCGGTCGTCGGCGGCCTCGGGCTCCTTCCCACCTTCAGTCACGGACAAGGCGTCGGCATCGCGATCGGTTGGGTCGCTTGGGTGGGGTACGTGACCGCGGCGCCGATCGAGACCCAGGCGATGCTCGAGTACGCCAGCAACGAGGCGGCCTTCGACTGGCTCTTCGTCGCTGAGACCTCCTCGGGCGGCGAGAGTCCGCTCAGCCTCCCGGGCATCGCGGCCGCAGCCGTCGTCCTGGTGGCCTTCACGGCCCTCAACGCGTACGGGGTGGCGCTCTTCACCCGGGTCAACACCGCGCTGACCTGGGTGAAGCTGCTCATCCCGGTGGCCGTCACCGTTGCTCTCCTCACTCAGTTCTCGTCCGCGCCGATCCGCGAGACCGGCTTCGCTCCCGAGGGCGTGGCCGGAGTCCTCGGGGCCCTCACCACGGGTGGCGTCGTCTTTGCGTTCCTCGGCTTCCGACACGCGCTCGACCTCGCGGGCGAGGCACGGCGGCCGCAGCGGACCATCCCGGTAGCACTCGTAGGAGGCATCCTCATCTGCACCGCTCTCTTCACCGCCCTCCAGGTCGGCTTCGTCGGCGCGGTCGACCCAGGGGACCTCGATCGTGGCTGGGCCGGCCTCGATAGCGGTGGGGCGAACGGCCCGCTCGCCGCACTGCTCACCGGCCTCGGCATGGCCGTGCTCGCCAAGCTCGTCCTGGCCGACGCGGTGCTCGGGCCGTTCGGCGCAGGTCTGGTCTCCACGGCTTCCACCGGCCGGCTCGCAGTGGCGGTGGCACAGAACGGCCTCTTTCCACGGACCGTGTCGGTCTTCTCGCGTCACGGCGTCCCGCTGCGTGCGATGGTCCTCAACCTCGCGGCCGGGCTCCTGCTGCTGCTCGTCTTCCGTGACGGCTGGTCGGAGCTGCTCGCCTTCAACTCCGGCGCCATCGTGCTGTCGATGTCGCTCGGCCCGGTGACCGTCGTCGCGCTGCGTCGCCAGGTGCCTGACCGCGTACGGCCGTTCCGCCTCCGCGGGCTGCCCGTGCTCGCACGCGTCGCCTTCGTCGTGGTCAGCCTGATCGTCTACTGGACCGGGTGGGACACGATGATCAAGGTGACGATCCCGATCGCGGTCGGCATCGCCGTGCTGGCGTGGCGCATGGTCCGGGACCCCGAGCTGAGGCGAGCCCTGGCGCTGCGCTCGCTCGTGTGGCTCGGTCCCTACTACGTCGGGCTGCTGGCCCTGACCTTCGTCGGGAGGTTCGGCGGGGGCCGTGAGCTGCTGCCGTCCGGTGTCGACATGGTCGCCGTCGCCTTGTTCGCGCTGGCGTTCTTCGAGTGGGGCGTACGCTCGGCGCTGCCCGCCGCCGAGGCAGCCGCAGCGGTCGCCACCGTCCGCGAGGTCCGGACCGGAGACTCGGGGCGTGACGCGGCTGGTCTGCATGAATGACGCATGCGGGTCGGAGGGATCCGCGCGGAGACATGACGCCGCGCTGCAGACAGCCTGAGAGAAAACACAGAGGCGGGGGCGCGCCGGGGGCGGGGGGGGCGGCGGGGGGGGGGGGGGGGGGGGGGGGTGGGGGGGGGGGGGGGCACCCC
>NZ_JARBCJ010000151.1:0-8631 GCF_028803055.1 Mumia sp. | reverse complement strand
CTCCACGGGGGTTGGCTGCAGGCGTGGGGCGAGCCGGGGCTCGGGGCGCAGTTCCGGCTCACGCTGCCGAAGCAGGCGGGCGACGACCCGCAACGGTCCCCGCTGCCACTCGTGCCGACCACCAGCGGTCCTGACACGCGTCGCCGGACGGGAGGTGTCCGATGAAGGTCTCGACAGCACAGCGGCCGTCGCGGCGCGCGGCCGGCCGTACGTTCGTGGCGCTCGTCGCGCTCGCGACCGTCCTGAGCGGATGCGTGTCGATCCCGGACAGCGGGGCCGTCCGCTCGGTCGAGGACGGTCGACCCGAGCAGGCATCCCCCGCCCGCTTCCGTCCCGCGGGGCCGGTCGACGGCGCAACTCCCAATGACGTCGTCAACGGCTTCCTCCAGGCGATGATGGCTTCGCCGGTGCGCTACGACATCGCCCGCCGGTTCCTCACCGAGGGGGCGTCGGACGACTGGCGTCCCCGAGACTCCGTGACGGTGTACTCGCAGACGTCGGTGTCGCTGCCGGAGACCCGCACCGGCGGCGAGAGCGTCGGCGTCGACCTCGTGCGCGAGGCGGTCCTCTCCGACCAGGGGCGGTTCACCGTGCCGACGTCGCGCGAGCAGCACCTGGATCTCACGCTGGTGAAGGAAGAGGACCAGTGGCGGATCGCCGATCCTCCGCAGGGCGCGATGATCAAGCAGGACTTCTTCGAGGACTACTACGACTCGTTCAACAGCTACTTCTTCGACGCCTCGGGGAGCCAGCTCGTGGCGGAGCCGGTGCACCTGCCCGACGACGAGAACCTCCCGACGTATCTCGTCTCCTCGGTCCTCAAGGGGCCTCGGGGTGCCGTCGGTGGCCAGGCGCGTTCGTTCCTGCCCGAGAGCTGGGTGCTGGCACGCCAGGTCGAGATCGACGACGCGGGCGTCGCCGTCATCCGGTTCGACGGCTCGCCCGCCGAGGTCCCGCTCAAGGACCGCGAGCGTCTCTCGGCCCAGCTCGTCTGGAGCCTGCGGCAGATCCCTGCGGTCACAGCCGTCGAGATCGTCGTCGGTGAGCGGGCCGTGGCACTGCCGGGTACGCCGCGACGCCAGGCGGTGGATGCCTGGACCGAGTACGACCCAGCGGCGGACCGGTCGACGGAGCTGTTCGCGATGGTCGACGGCCGGCTCCGCGTCGTCGACCGGACCCGCACGAGTCCGTTCGGGGGAGTGTGGGGGAGCGACCCGGTGGAGTCCGACGACTTCCGCGTCTCTGTCGACCGCGACCGCATCGCCCTCGTGACCGACGGGCGGAAGGTGGTCCGGGTCTCGCCGTTGACCGGTGAGCCGCAACCCGTCGTCGTCCGTCAGGGCTCTGACCTGCTGCGGCCGAGCTGGGACGCCGCCGGTCGGCTGTGGACCCTCGACCGGACGCGGCGCGGGTCCACCTTGACCGTGGGACGGCCCGGCGAGCGCGCTCGCATCGTTGGTCTCGGGCCGTTGGCCGGGGGCCGGGTGACCGGGTTCGAGCTGTCGCCGGACGGCGCACGATTCGTCGCGACGGCGCGCGTCGCCGGGCGTGACGGGGTGTACGTCGGTGCGGTCCGCTACGAGCCCGAGTCCGAGACGGTGGTGGCCCTGGTCGACGTCAGAGAGATCCCTGTTCCGGCTGAGTCCGGTGTCCCGATCTCGGCTGCCTGGCGCTCGAGCACGTCCCTGGCGCTCCTCGCACGCGCTGCCCAGCGGGCGCCACAGGTGACCCTCGTCGCGATCGACTCCTCGAGTGCGGCTACCGGAGCGGTCCGCGTCGGTCTGCTGCCGCAGGACGGTGCCCGTCAGGTCCTCGCGCCGGGCCTGGTCTCGGCGCCGCTCTACGTGCTCGACGCGCGAGGCATGCTGTGGACGCAGAACAACGACGGCCGGTGGCAGCAGCCCGGGAGCGACCCGGTGGGTTCGGCAGGCTTCGCCGGCTGAGCCCTTCGTGCCGCTCGCGGCGCTCGGTCGTCCCCAGGCCCGCACGTTGCTCGATCGTCCCCAGGACGTCCGAGGGTCGCGGCCCTGCCGGCCGCCGGCCAGCACCCTGAGGACGTGCGCGAACTCCTGAGGGCGGCGGCCGATCTGGTGCTCGGAGTGAGGTGTGCCGGATGTGGTCTGCCCGGCCTGGTGCTCTGCGAGCGGTGCCGTCGAGCGGTCGGTGGCCGACCCGGCATCCGTGCGCCCGACCCCGTCCCGCTCGCACTGCTGCGGCCCTCCTTGGTGGTCCCGGTGTCGCTCACCGCCTACGAGGGCGTCGTCGTCGAGCTGCTGCACGCCTACAAGGAAGAGCCGCGGACGGCTCTCGCACGTCCGTTGGGGGCCCTCCTGGCGGTGGCGGTCCTCCTCGCGCTCGGGGTCGCCGAGGAGCGCGGGTTCGCACTCGGGAGGCGCCAGACCTGGTCGGTCGTCCTGGTCCCGGTGCCGTCGCGGCGTCAGGCGGTGCGCGCACGTGGGTTCGACGCGGGAGCGCAGCTCGCCCGTGCGACCGCGTCGGCCTTGAGGCGACAGGGGGTCCGCGCCCGCGCCGATCCGGTCCTGCGGGTCGGCAGGATCGCCGATCAGGCAGGGCTCGGCGCGGCCGAGCGCGCCGCGAATCTGGCCGGTGCCTACCGCGTACGACGGCCGGTGGCGGGTGGGGCGGCGGTGGTCGTCACCGACGACGTGGTGACGACGGGGGCCAGTGTCGGCGAGGCGGTCCGCGCGCTCACGGCGGCCGGGTCACGGCCCGTCGCAGTGGCGACCCTGGCGGCTACGCGCCGTCTTCGTCGTCCTTCGCAACGTCCCCTAGGGTGACCCGTGACCGCGTTCGCCGCTTCGGTGGAGAAATGCGACGCGGCGGTCTACGGTCGAGATATGTGAACCACCCCCGCCCCGCGTCGGCACCGTCAGCGGTGGCCGACGCTGACCCGAGGAGGCCTCGTGGAAGTTGTCGTGAAGGGTCGAAACTGTGAGATCACCCAGCGTTTTCGTGACTACGTCGACGAGAAGATACCTCGCATCGAGAAGTACGACCAGCGCAAGAAGATTCAGCGCGTCGACGTCGAGCTGACCAAGGAATACAACCCTCGCCAGAGCGGGCGCTGCGAGCGTGTCGAGATCACGCTGCGCAGCCGTGGGCCGGCCATCCGCGCCGAGGCCTGCGCCGACGAGCCTCTCGCGGCACTCGACAAGGCTGTCGACAAGCTCGAGGCCCAGGTGAGGAAGGCCCAGGACCGCAAGCGCGTCCACCGTGGCAGCCGGACCCCGATGTCCGTCGCCGAGTTCGCCTCGACAACCGCGCAGGACTCGCCGGCCGACGAGGAGGAGCCGATCGACGCCGTCCGCTACGCAGGTCCCGTCGAGGTCCGCGGAGAGGGGCCGCTCGTCGTCCGCGAGAAGACGCACCGTGCGAGCCCCATGACTCTCGACCAGGCTCTCTACGAGATGGAGATGGTCGGCCACGACTTCTACCTGTTCGTGGAGAAGGACTCCGGTCAGCCGAGCGTCGTCTACCGGCGCCACGGCTACGACTACGGCGTGATCCACATCGACCCGAGACCGACGCCGACACGCTGGACACCGCGGTGAGCTGACCTGGCTCGTGGCATGATCGGCTGCGATGAGCTCCGCAGCCGATCATGTCGAGTCGATCCGGGTCCTCCTGGTCGACGACCAAGAACTGTTCCGGCGCGGTCTCCGGATGGTTCTCGAGGCAGACCCAGGGCTCGAGGTGGAGGAGGCCCAGGACGGGCCCTCCGCCGTCGCTCAGGCGACCGCGAGCCCACCGGACGTGGTCCTGCTGGACGTCCGGATGCCCGGGATGAACGGGCCCGAGGCGGCCGCCGCGATCAAAGAGGCGGCCCCGTCGGCCCGCATCGTGATGCTCACGGCCAGCGACGAGGAGAGCGACCTGCTCGGCTCCATCCGCAACGGTGCGTCGGGCTACCTGCTCAAGGACTCCTCGGTCGACCAGGTCAGTGATGCCGTCCGGCGGGTCGCCTCCGGTCAGTCGCTCATCAGTCCGCAGGTCGCGACCCGCCTGCTGGAGGAGTTCCGGCAGCTGGCGACGCGCGGCGAGCCGGAGCCGCGAGGCACCAGGCTGAGCGACCGCGAGCTCGAGGTCCTGCGCCTCGTCGCGCTCGGACACAACAACCGCGAGATCGGTCGCGCGCTCTTCATCAGCGAGAACACCGTCAAGAACCACGTCCGCAACATCCTCGAGAAGCTCCAGCTCAGGTCGCGCGTCGAGGCGGCGACCTACGCGGTCCGGGAGCGCCTGCTCGATCCGCCGTGAGCCGGCCGGAGGAGATGTCGGCGGCGACCGCTCGCCGTACGGTCCTGGCTGCGCAGGGGTTCACCGACCGGCCGCACAACCGAGTGACGATGCGGACGCTCGACCGCGCGCTCGTGCGGACCGGAGTTCTCCAGATCGACTCGGTCAACGTGCTTCAGCGCGCCCACTACCTGCCCCTCTTCAGCCGGCTCGGTCCGTACGACACCACGCTCCTGCACCGCGCGGCGGAGAAGCGTCCACGCCGCCTCGTCGAGTACTGGGCGCACGTCGCGGCGTACATGCCGGTCGAGCTCTGGCCGACGATGCAGCACCGGATGCGCCGCTATCGCGACCGCGGCCACGCCTGGGGTGGAGACAAGGGCCGGCCGGAGATCGCGGACGACCTGCTGCGGGAGGTCGCGACCCGCGGTGCCGTCACGGCGCGCGACCTCGACCCGGCCACCCAGCGGAGCCGGGACAACTGGGGGTGGAACTGGTCGGAGACCAAGTACGCCCTCGAATACCTCTTCCTGGCCGGCGAGCTGACGGTCGCTCGACGCAACACCGCCTTCGAGCGGGTCTACGACCTGCCCGAGCGGGTCCTTCCGCGGGCGGTCCTGGACCTGCCTGAGCCCGATCCCGCCGAGGCGGCCCGCGCACTGTTGCGCAGAGCGGCCGCATCGTCGGGGGTGGCGACGGAGGCGAGCCTGCGCGACTACTACCGGATGGGTGTGGCCGAGACCCGCACGGCGGTCCACGAGCTCGTCGAGGAGGGCACGCTGGAGCCGGTCACGGTCCAGGGCTGGCGGCGACCGGCGTACCGGCACACCGCCGCGACCACGCCCCGCTCGATTCGTGCCTCTGCTCTGCTGAGCCCGTTCGACCCGCTGGTCTGGGAGCGTGCCCGCACGGAGGACCTCTTCGGGTTCCGCTACCGGATCGAGATCTACGTGCCCGCGCACAAGCGGGTGCACGGCTACTACGTCCTGCCGTTCCTCCTCGACGACGCGATCGTCGCCCGGGTCGACCTCAAGGCGGACCGGGCCACGGGACGTCTGCTCGTCCGATCGGCCTGGGCTGAGCCCGGCGCGCCGCGTGACCGGGTGGCGGCAGCGCTGGCCGAGCAGCTGTGGTCGGCGGCGGGCTGGCTCGGTCTCGACACGGTCGAGGTGGAGCCGAAGGGGGATCTGGCCGGGGTCCTGGCAGGGGTCGTCGACCGGGCGGTGCCCGGCAGCGGCGGCGTCGAACCTGCCGCGGTGTGACGGCGATCTCCGACACGGTTACGGTTGGCGCCTCCTGTCGCCTAGGATGGTCGAGGTTCTGCTGTCGGTGGCCGCTCTGTCCGGGCCCCCGTCGACGGCTCGGCGAGCAAGTTCTCAGGAGTGCGATTCCGTGCCCAAGGTGATCGACAAGATCCTGCGCATGGGCGAGGGCAAGATCCTTCGCCAGCTGCAGGCCATCGTCAAGCAGGTCAACGCCCTCGAGGACGACTTCGTCGCGATGAGCGACGACGAGCTCCGTGCGATGACCGACGAGTTCAAGGAGCGCCTGGCCGGCGGGGAGTCTCTCGACGACCTCATGCCTGAGGCGTTCGCGACCGTGCGCGAGGCCGCGAGCCGCGTCCTCGGCCAGCGTCACTTCGACGTCCAGATCATGGGCGGCGCCGCCCTTCACCTGGGCAACATCGCGGAGATGAAGACCGGTGAGGGCAAGACCCTCGTCGCCACCCTTCCCAGCTATCTCAACGCGTTGTCGGGCAAGGGCGTGCACGTCGTCACGGTCAACGACTACCTCGCGAAGTACCACGCCGAGTGGATGGGTCGCGTCTACAACTTCCTCGGTCTGACCACCGACGTGATCCTGCCGTCGATGACGCCGGCGCAGCGGCGCGTCGCGTATGCGGCCGACATCACCTACGCGACCAACAACGAGCTGGGCTTCGACTACCTCCGCGACAACATGGCCGACTCGATCGACGAGTGCGTCCAGCGCGGGCACAGCTTCGCGATCGTCGACGAGGTCGACTCGATCCTCATCGACGAGGCGCGGACCCCGCTGATCATCTCCGGTCCCACCCAGGACGAGGTCAAGTGGTACGGCGAGTTCTCGTCGATCGTCGCCCCGATGGAGCGTGACGTCGACTACGAGGTCGACGAGAAGAAGCGCACGGTCTCCGTGCTCGAGCCGTCGATCACCAAGGTCGAGGACTACCTCGGCATCGACAACCTGTACGACGCCGTCAACACGCCGCTGATCTCGTTCCTCAACAACGCGATCAAGGCCAAGGAGCTGTTCAAGCGCGACAAGGACTACGTCGTGATGGACGGCGAGGTGCTCATCGTCGACGAGCACACCGGTCGCATCCTGGAGGGTCGTCGCTACAACGAGGGACTCCACCAGGCGATCGAGGCCAAGGAGAACGTGAGGATCCGCGAGGAATACCAGACCCTCGCGACGATCACCCTGCAGAACTACTTCCGCCTCTACGAGAAGCTCTCCGGCATGACCGGCACGGCGATGACCGAGGCGTCTGAGTTCGACAAGATCTACAAGCTCGGTGTCGTCCCGATCCCGACCAACAAGCCGATCGCCCGTGTCGACGAGCGTGACCTGGTCTACCGCACCGAGGACGCCAAGTTCGACGCGGTCGTCGACGACATCGCCGAGCGCCACGAGATCGGTCAGCCGATCCTCGTCGGCACGACGAGCGTCGAGAAGTCCGAGCGGCTGTCCTCGATGCTCAAGAAGCGCGGCATCGCGCACAAGGTCCTCAACGCCAAGCAGCACGAGCGTGAGGCGTCGGTCGTCGCGGTCGCCGGTCACAAGGGTGCGGTCACGGTCGCGACCAACATGGCCGGTCGAGGCACCGACATCATGCTCGGCGGTTCGGTGGAGTTCCTCGCCGACCAGGCGCTGCGGGCCAAGGGCCTCGACCCGGTCGAGACGCCCGAGGAGTACGAGGCGGCCTGGCCCGACACCCTGGCCGAGGTCGAGAAGCAGGTCCAGGAGGACCACGACGAGGTCGTCTCGCTCGGCGGTCTGGCGGTCATCGGCACCGAGCGGCACGAGTCCCGGCGCATCGACAACCAGCTGCGCGGTCGTTCGGGTCGCCAGGGAGACCCGGGGTCGACCCGCTTCTACCTGTCGCTCCAGGACGACCTGATGCGTCTGTTCAAGGCCGACTGGGTCGACTTCATCCTCACCACGATGAAGGTCCCCGACGACGTCCCGATCGAGAACAAGCGCGTCACCAACGCCATCGCGTCGGCACAGTCGCAGGTCGAGGGCCAGAACTTCGAGACACGCAAGAACATCCTCAAGTACGACGACGTGATGAACCGTCAGCGTGAGGTCATCTACGCCGAGCGTCGTCGCGTGCTCGAGGGCGCGGACCTCAGCGACTGGGTCCGCGAGATGATCACGGACACCATCGCCGGCTACGTCAACGGCGCGACGCAGGGCTTCCCCGACGAGTGGGACCTCGAGGCGCTGTGGACGGCGCTCAAGACGTTGTTCCCGATCTCGGTGACCATCGCCGGCCTCGAGGACGAGCACGGTGGCCGCTCGGGTCTGACCCGCGACATCCTCGTCGAGTCGATCACGACCGACGCACGGACGGCGTACGAGGCCCGCGAGAAGGAGCTCGGCTCGGAGGTCACGCGCGAGCTCGAGCGTCGTGTGGTCCTCTCGGTGGTGGATCGCAAGTGGCGCGAGCACCTCTACGAGATGGACTACCTGCGCGAGGGCATCGGACTGCGCGCCTACAGCCAGCGCGATCCCCTCGTCGAGTACCAGCGCGAGGGCCACGAGTTCTTCACGGTGATGATGGAGGCGATCAAGGAGGAGTCGGTCGGCTTCCTCTTCAACGTCGACGTCCAGGTCGAGCCGGAGCAGGACGGCGACGTCGAGGTGTCCGCCAAGGGCCTCGAGGACAACGTCCCGCAGCAGCTCACCTACAGCGGACCCGACGACGTGGCCGGCGGCAGTGGCGTCGAGGTCGAGACCCGCGACGAGGAGGACGACGACCCGTTGGCGCTGAGCGAGAACGAGAGGGTCCGCCAGAACAACGCCAAGAACAGGGCGCGCCAGAAGGCCAAGGCGCAGCGGAAGTCGCGCAAGCGCAACCGCTGACCGCACCACGACGAAGGACTCGACATCGCAGCCACGAGGTGGTCGCGATGCCGAGTCCTTCGTCGTCGGTGCGGAGGTCGGCTGTGGCGGGCGGCTCGTTCCTCGCCGACCACCTGTGCCTCACTCCTCACACCCAGCGCCTCACACCCAGCACAGTGCCTTTCGTGCCGGGTGCTGCGGGGCTCGGCTGCGGCGGGCGGCTCGTTCCTCGCCGACCACCTCTGCCTCACTCCTCACACCCAG
>NZ_JARBCJ010000150.1:286-8736 GCF_028803055.1 Mumia sp. | reverse complement strand
TCATCGCGTACAAGAACCGGCAGGCCGTAGACGCGAGCGCAGACTACGCCCGCGGGCCGATCGACGGTCTCTTCTTCCGAGGGCTCGTTGTCGACGACGGGCGGGTCGTCGGCGGCTGGAAGTGGTCACGCCCCACCCGCAAGGCAGATCCGACGAGCGTCACCCTGACGCTCCTCACCGACACGGTCTCGGCCGACCGCGACAGGTTCGCGGCGCAGGCCGGACGCTTCTCCCGATACCTCGACAACCCCGTCGAGCTGAACATGGAGGCACCACGATGACGACCACAGCGGCCGACGCCGCACCGACCACCGACGCTCCGCCGACCCATCGCGAGGCGATGCTGGCGAAGATCGACGACCTCGCCGAGCAGCACGCCAAGGCGCTGGCAGGGGGCGGCGAGAAGTACGTCGCCCGCCACCACGCGCGGGGCAAGCTCCTCGCTCGCGAGCGCATCGAGCTGCTGCTCGACGAGGGCGCGCCGTTCCTCGAGCTGTCGACCCTGGCCGCCTGGGGGACCGACTTCCCCGTCGGCGGCTCGCTCGTCGCCGGGATCGGCGTCGTCGAAGGTGTCGAGTGCATGATCATCGCCAACGACCCGACGGTGAAGGGCGGTTCCAGCAACCCCCTCACGGTCAAGAAGGGCCTCCGCGCCGCGCAGATCGCCGCCGAGAACCGCCTCCCGACGGTCAACCTCGTCGAGTCCGGCGGCGCCGACCTGCCCACGCAGAAGGACATCTTCATCCCTGGTGGTGCGACGTTCCGCAACATCACGCGCTCGAGCGCGGCCAGGGTGCCCACGGTCGCCCTGGTGTTCGGCAACTCCACCGCCGGCGGGGCGTACGTGCCGGGCATGAGCGACTACGTCGTCATGGTCAAGGAGGGCGCCAAGGTGTTCCTCGGCGGTCCGCCGCTGGTCAAGATGGCCACGGGCGAGGAGTCCGACGACGAGTCGCTCGGCGGCGCCGAGATGCATGCTCGTACGTCGGGGCTCGCCGACTACCTGGCGGTCGACGAGTACGACGCGATCCGCCTCGGACGCCAGATCGTGCGCCGGCTCAACTGGCGCAAGCAGGGACCCACTCCCGCTGCCGACTACGCCGAGCCGGCCTTCGACGTCGACGACCTGCTCGACATCGTCCCGACGGACCTCAAGGTCCCGTTCGACCCGCGCGACGTCATCGTCCGGCTGGTCGACGGCTCAACCGACGGGCACGCGCAGTTCGACGAGTTCAAGCCGCTCTACGGCTCCTCGCTCGTGACCGGCTTCGCGCAGCTGCACGGCTACCCGATCGGCATCCTCGCCAACGCCCAGGGCGTGCTGTTCAGCGAGGAGGCGCAGAAGGCGGCGCAGTTCATCCAGCTGGCCAACCAGACCGACACCCCGCTGCTGTTCCTGCACAACACCACCGGCTACATGGTGGGTGCGGAGTACGAGCAGGGCGGCATCATCAAGCACGGCGCGCAGATGATCAACGCGGTCTCCAACTCGACGGTGCCGCACATCTCGGTCGTCATCGGCGCCTCGTACGGCGCCGGCCACTATGGCATGAGCGGCCGGGCGTACGACCCGCGCTTCATGTTCAGCTGGCCCAACGCGAAGTCGGCCGTCATGGGCCCGGCCCAGCTCGCCGGCGTCATCTCGATCGTCGCCCGCGGGGCGGCCGAGGCGAAGGGCATGCCGTACGACGAGGACGGCGACAAGCAGATGCGCGCCTTCATCGAGAAGCAGATCGAGGAGCAGTCGCTGGCGTACTTCACGTCGGGGATGCTCTACGACGACGGTGTGATCGACCCGCGTGACACCCGGACGGTGCTCGGCATCTGCCTGAGCGCGATCGCCAACGCGCCCATCGAGGGCGCACGCGGCTACGGGGTGTTCCGGCTGTGAACGTTTCGACAGGTTCAATCAACGGAGGCTCGATGATCCAGAAGGTGCTCGTCGCGAACCGGGGCGAGATCGCCCGGCGCGTGTTCGCGACCTGCCGCGAGCTCGGCATCGGGACGGTGGCGGTCCACTCCGACGCCGATGCCGACGCCCCGTTCGTCGCCGATGCGGACGCGGCCGTACGCCTGCCCGGCAACGCGCCGGGCGAGACGTACCTGCGCGGTGACCTCGTCATCGCCGCGGCGCTCGCCACGGGCGCGGACGCGATCCACCCCGGCTACGGTTTCCTCTCCGAGAACGCCTCATTCGCCGCCGACGTCCGTGCGGCGGGGCTCACCTGGATCGGACCCGACCCCGAGGCGATCGAGGCGATGGGCTCCAAGGTCCGGTCGAAGGAGCTCATGGCGGCCGCCGGCGGACCGGTCGCCGGCATGCTGAAGCCGGAGGACATGACGTCCTCGGACCTGCCGCTCGTCGTCAAGGCGTCCTCAGGCGGTGGCGGCCGTGGCATGCGGGTCGTGCGCGACCTCGGTGCTCTGCCGGCCGCGCTCGAGCAGGCGGCCGCCGAGGCGGGGTCGGCCTTCGGCGACACCACCGTCTTCGTCGAGCACTACCTCGAGCACGCGCGCCACGTCGAGGTGCAGGTCATGGCCGACGCCCACGGCACCTGCTGGGTCCTCGGCGACCGCGACTGCTCGCTCCAGCGGCGGCACCAGAAGGTCGTGGAGGAGGCCCCGGCGCCGGGTCTGGCCGAGGCCACCCGGACGACCCTGCATGATGCAGCGCGGGCACTGGTCAAGCAGGTCGGCTACACCGGTGCGGGCACGGTCGAGTTCCTGGTGGAGGAGCGTGCCGACCGCGACGCCGTCGTCTCCTTCCTCGAGATGAACACGCGCCTCCAGGTCGAGCACCCGGTCACCGAAGCCGTCACGGGCCTCGACCTCGTCGCGCTTCAGATCGCGGTCGCCGAGGGTCGGGCGCTCGGTGAGATCACCGGCGAGACCGAGCCGCCGGCCCCGCGGGGTCACGCGATCGAGGTGCGCCTCTACGCCGAGGACGCGGCCGACGACTTCGCTCCGCAGACGGGCACCGTCCGGGTCTTCGACGTGCCGGGTGCGGAGGGACGCTTCGCCGGCCCGACGTCGTACGGGCTCCGCCTGGACTCCGGTGTGGAATCGGGCAGCGAGGTCGGGATCCACTACGACGCCATGCTCGCCAAGCTCGTCGCGTTCGGTCCCGACCGCGCGTCGGCGATCCGGATGCTGCGCGGCGCCCTCGCGCGCACCCGGCTCCACGGGGTGTCGACGAACCTCGACCTCCTGCACGGGATCCTCGGTGCGCCCGAGTTCGCCGCGGGCGAGCTCAGCACGCTGCTGCTCGAGCAGCGCATCGCGGACTGGTCGGCGCCGCGCGTGGACACGTCCGTCGTCCGCGACTACGCCACGGCGGCCGCGCTCGCCTCGGCCACGGCGTCCGCGACGCGGGCCAGGGTCCTCTCGCGGATCCCAGCCGGTTTCCGCAACGTGGCGAGCCAGCCGCACACCGTGACCTTCGCGGTGCGGGGCGAGGAGGTCGCGGTCGCGTACGACTCGGTTGGTGGTCGTCTGGTCCCGCGTTCGGGGTCCGAGGACGAGGCTGCGCCGGTCGCCACCGCCGTGGCTCCCGACCGCGTGGTGCTCGAGCGTGACGGGGTCGCACGGGCGTACACGGTCTCCACCGCTCCAGGCGTCGCCGACGTCGACGGTCCCCAGGGGCCGCTCGACCTCGTCGTCGTCCCGCGCTTCACCGACCCCGCCGACCAGGTGGCCGCCGGATCGTTGCTGGCCCCGATGCCCGGCTCGGTCGTGTCGGTCTCGGTGGAGCAGGGGCAGGCCGTCAACCAGGGCGACGTGGTCGTCGTGCTGGAGGCGATGAAGATGCAGCACACCATCACGGCGCCGACCGACGGCATCGTGACGGAGCTCGCGGTCTCCGCGGGCTCGCAGGTCGAGTCCGGTGCCGTCCTCGCGGTGATCGAGGACGCGGCCGACCAGGAGAACCCCGAAGGAGACCTCGCATGACCACCACCGCATTCGCCGAGTCCGAGGAGCGTCAGGCGCTCCGCAAGGCCGTCCGCGACCTGGGGCGCAAGTACGGTCGCGACTACTTCAACACCGCAGCGGCCGAGGGTCGCAAGACCACCGAGCTGTGGGCGGAGGCCGGCAAGCTCGGCTATCTGGGTGTCGCCGTGCCGGAGGAGTACGGGGGCGGCGGCGGCGAGATCGGCGACCTCGCCGCGGTCTGCGAGGAGCTGGCCGCGACCGGCAGCCCGCTGCTGCTCATGGTCGTGTCGCCGGCGATCGTCGGCACGATCATCGCGCAGTACGGCACGGACGAGCAGAAGCAGCGCTGGTTGCCCGGCCTGGCTGACGGGACGAGCACGTTCGCCTTCTCCATCACCGAGCCGGATGCGGGCTCCAACTCGCACAAGATCATCACCACGGCCTACCGGCAGGAGGACGGCAGCTGGCGCCTGACCGGCGGTAAGACCTATATCTCCGGTGTCGACGAGGCGAGCCACGTCCTCGTGGTCGCGCGGACCGAGGACCACAAGACGGGCAACCTCAAGCCGGCGCTCTTCCTGGTGCCGACCGACAGCCCTGGCTTCACGTTCCAGGAGATCCCGATGGGCATCGTCAGCCCGGAGAAGCAGTTCACGCTGTTCTTCGACGACGTGGCCCTCCCGTCGGACGCGCTGATCGGCAGTGAGGACGCCGGGATCGAGCAGCTCTTCGCGGGGCTCAACCCCGAGCGCATCATGGCGGCCTCGTTCGCGACCGGCACGGCGCGGCTCGCGCTCGAGATCGCGACCGAGTACGCGAAGACCCGTCAGGTCTGGAAGGCGCCGATCGGCGCCCACCAGGCCGTGGCCCACCCGCTGGCGCAGACGCACATCGAGATCGAGATGGCGCGTCTGATGACCCAGAAGGCCTCCGCGCTCTATGCGGCCGGTGACCACATGGGTGCCGGAGAGGCCGCCAACATGGCGAAGTACGCGGCCGGCGAGGTCGTGTGCAACGCGGTGGACCGGGCGATCCAGACCCACGGCGGCAACGGTCTCGCGGAGGAGTACGGCCTCGTACAGATGCTGGCGGCGTCGCGTCTGTCGCGCATCGCGCCGGTCAGCCGCGAGATGGTGCTCAACTTCATCGCGCAGTTCTCGCTCGGCCTGCCGAAGTCGTACTGATTCTCACCCCTCGCACGACGTCACGAAGGAGCAGCATCCTATGACCGAGCTCGTCCACCTCGCGGTCGCCGACCAGGTCGCGACGATCACGCTGGACAGCCAGCACAACCGCAACGCCCTCTCGGCTCAGCTCGTGAGCGAGCTGGTCGGGCACCTGGAGACGGCCGCGGCGGATCCCGACGTCCTCGCCGTGGTGATCACGGCGGCCGGGTCGGTGTTCTGCTCGGGCGCCGACCTGTCCGAGGCTGCCGGGGGAGGGATGGTCGAGGGGGCCAAGGGGCTCGTCGCGCTGCAGCGCCTCATCGTGACCCTCCCGAAGCCGGTGATCGTCCGCCTGCACGGTCCGGTGCGCGCAGGCGGGCTCGGCATCGTGGGCGCTGCCGACGTGGTGGTGTGTGCCGACGACGTCACGTTCGCGTTCACCGAGGTCCGTCTCGCCCTGGCGCCGGCGGTCATCTCCTTGACCACCCTCTCGCGGATGTCGCCGCGTTCGGCGTCGCGGACCTTCCTCACCGGAGAGAAGTTCTCCGCGGCCGAGGCGGTGGCGTACGGGCTCGTCACGGAGGCCGTCCCAGCGGCCGAGCTCGACGACGCCCTCTCGCGGGTGCTCGACGGGCTCCGCAAGGCGTACCCCCAGGGCCTTCGGGAGACCAAGGCCCTGCTCAACGCCGACCTCGTGGCTCGCATCGACGCGCTCGGTGACGACGTCGCGGAGCAGTCGGGGCGGCTCTTCGGCTCGGACGAGGCGCGTACGGCGATGCTCGCGTTCCTCAACCGCAAGAAGGGCTGACAGTCGGGCCTAGTCCGCCCCTCCCAGCACACGCCGGACACGACCGATCCCCCGATCCGGTCGTGCCCGGCGTGCGTGTTCGTGGGCCGGCGCGCCGAGGCGCCGGTGGTCAGGCACCGGTCAGGCGGCTATCCCGGATGAGTGGACCAGCTGCCGGATCTCGCGAAGGCGCCGACGGACGAGCAGGCGCCTGAGGGCTCGGTCTCGGTCGTCGGAGTCGGAGAGACGGTGCCCCTCCCCGGTGGTGAGGATGACGTCTCCGGTGCCGGGCTCGCGTCGGGCATGGAGCAACCCGGCGTGGAGCAGGTGATGACAGCGCGGACACAGGCCGATGAGGTTGTCGACGTCGGTCGTGCCGTGGTCGCGGTGCCACCAGTCGATGTGGTGCAGCTCGAGGAAGGTGTTGTGGCACCCCGGGTTGGCGCAGCGCCCACCTTGCGCGTGGGTGATCGCGATCCGCTGCTGGGGGGTCGCGAGACGCTGGCTCCGGCCGACGTCGAGAACGCTGCCGGGCCGTCGTCGGTCGCTGGGCTGGTCGGGGACCTCGTGGTCGTGCCCTCCGTAGTCGCGCCTCCGGTCGTCGACGTGCGCGCCCGTGAGGACCGGTGTGACGTCGGTGTCGCAGAGAAGGCGCCCCAGGAGCAGGTCAGGGATGCTGCCCCAGCCGTGCAGTCGCGCAGGCTCGGCGCCAGGCATGCCCTGAAGACGCTCGAGGTCGACGGTGACGTAGAGCTGGGGCCGGAATCCGTTGCGGCTGGGCAGGCCGTGCTCGAGAACCTGGGTGAGCAGCCGGTCGAGATTGGTCACTCGTCGTTCCGAAGGGGGTCGACGATCGTCACGGTCGTCCGGGGCGCCCAGGTGGTCGAGGACGGTCTTGAGGCGGGCGCCGGTGACGATGTCGAGGAAACCCGTCACGGCATAGCCGTCGCCGACCTTGGAGACCTGGAGGTCACGCTTGTCCATCCCTCGGATGTAGGCGGCGTCCAGGGACTCCGGGTGCACTGCCTCGATGAACTCCCGGATCTCCGCCCGGAGCGCTGACGGCTCGCTGCGCTCGGCGACATCGAGCAGGTAGTCCTCCGCCGAGGTGATGATGACCGGATCGGCCTTCTTCAGGCCGGCGGAGAACTCGTGGACGTGATCCAGCCGGATCCTGCCGGCCCGCAACGACTCGGCGACCCGCGGCAACGCTTGGGTCGTCCGAGCTGCGGTGATCAGACGACCGGTCTCGCCGGCGTCGAGGCGCAGCTCGCGGCGCGCCCACGCCTTCGCGTTAGCAGCTCCAGCAGCCTCCGGCCCGCCTGCGTCGCTGAAGTGTGCCAGTCCACGCGCCAGCACGCCGTCGAGGAGCGCCTGCGTCGAAGCCACGACTCCGAGGACCTCAGCGAGCTGCTCGGTGGTAGCGAGCTCGATCGGGGCGTCCACCAGCGCCTGCGCCGCGTGGCGCAGGTCGGCGGTGATCTCGGCGTCGAACATGACACGATGGTATCGAACAGATGTTCGACAACGCAAGGGTTAATCCGCGCCGCGGTCGGAGGGCCGCGCGAGGTGGCCGAGCAGCTCGACCGCGGCGTCCATGTAGTCCTTGATCCATCGGTCGTGGATGCGTTTGATCGGCAGCGGCGCGAGGGCGAGGTGGCGCTCGCGCCCGATCTTGCGGCCGGTGACCAGGTCGGCACGCTCGAGCACGCGCAGGTGCTGGAGCACGGTGGTCCGGTCGAGTGACGACAGGAGCGCGCAGAGCTCGCCAGTCGTCCGGGTGTCCTCCCGAAGCAGGTCGAGGATCCGGCGCCGCGTCGGTGAGGCCAGCGCCTTGAAGACGAGGTCGTCGTCGGGGGTATTGCCCACGGCCGGCGACATGTTGTAAAAATATCACATGACTGACGATCCTCTCCAGGAGCTGCAGTTCACCGTGTCCGGCCACATCGCGAGGCCCTGCGCCGAGGTGTACGAGGCGATCGCCGACCCGGCGCAGCTCACCCGCTACTTCACGACGGGCGGCGCCCGCGGACGACTCGAGTCCGGCGCGACCGTCATGTGGGACTTCGCCGACCACCCGGGCGAGTTCCCGGTCACGGTCGTGGAGGCCGTGCCGCCCCGGCTCATCGTCATCCGCTGGGACGCGCAGGCCTCGGCCGACGACGACGGGCGGACCACCACGACGTTCGAGCTCGAGCCGGTCGACGGCGGCGCGCGCACCCTGGTCACGATCACCGAGTCGTCGTGGCTGGTGACCGGGACGGGGGCCAAGAACGCGTTCGGCAACTGCGCGGGCTGGACCGGCATGCTGGCCGCCCTCAAGGCGTGGGTCGAGCACGGGATCAACCTGCGCGAAGGCTTCTACGGCTGACCTTCGCGGCGGCGTCGTGGCGCTCTTTCCGTGCCTCCGCGCGGCACTCTTGACATGACCCTGGTCACCGTTAAGTTACGCCTCATGCCGCCCGCCGACCGTCACAGCCCGGTCGCGGGGGGGGGCCCCGGCGGCCCCCCCCCCCACCCCCCGCCGGGCGCCGGGGAGGGGCCCGCCCGGCGGGTGGGCCCCCGGG
>NZ_JARBCJ010000150.1:0-276 GCF_028803055.1 Mumia sp. | reverse complement strand
TCCCCCTCCCCTGGTAACCTTATATGTCCCCCCCCCGCCCCCCCGCCCCCCTCCCCCGCCCGGCCGCGGCGGCCCCCCCGCCCCCCCCCCCCCGACTCGCCTCGGAGTACGACGAGGAGAGGCCGTCACGGCGGTTGTCCCCGCGTTGGGACCAGGCGATGACGGTGTGGTGCTTCGCCGTCGCGGCGTTCGTGCTCTGGCAGGTCTTCTGGCCGCTTCGCCAGGGCAACCAGTACTACCTGATCGTCTTCCTCGGCGTCACCCTGCCGCTCGCCT
>NZ_JARBCJ010000014.1:25493-29991 GCF_028803055.1 Mumia sp. | reverse complement strand
GTCCACGCCCGGGGGACCGCGTCCGCGAGGTCCGGTCGAGGCCCTGGCCGCGGCCCGCGACGCGTTCGTGCACGACGTGCTCTCCGCTGCCCCGGGCGCCTTCCTCACCGGCCATCCGCGCCGTCGGCTTCCCGGTCACGCGTCGTTCTGCTTCCCGGGCACGTCGGGGGAGGCGGTGCTCCTGGGGCTGGAGCAGGATCACGGCATCGCGTGCTCCAGCGGCTCGGCGTGCGCCGCGGGCTCCGACGAGCCCTCGGAGGTCCTCTTGGCGCTCGGGATCGATCCCGAGGTGGCGCGTACGGCGGTGCGGTTCACGGCCGCGTCGCCGGCGGACTTCGAGGGTGCCGCCGGGGCCGTCGTCACCGCGGTGCGAGCCGTCCGGTCGCTCGCCGGCTGACCGTCGCCGGCGCGCCCGCGGGTGCGGTGGACCCTTGCATCCGCGCAGAGCTTTGTTATGGTCCTGGGACAAGACCGGTCAAAATATGACAAGGGTCACATAGCCCCCCGTCGATCACTGCGACGGCAGGGCAGGTGACCTGGACGAGCGTCCAAACCTCGTCCGTGGTGAGGTCTGGTGTTTTGAGCGGGTCCATCGACGTGTCTATGGTGGCCCGCGGCCTGACAACAGGCCCCACAACCCCCCATAACGGGCAGGACCGGGACGCGACCGGGTCCTGTCGGACAACTGAACATCGTGTGTGGGAAACGCCCAATCCTGCCCGCCTGCACACGCCCCCATCATCGACCGTCACCGACGGGCAGGAGCGGAGGAACCAACTCTGCACGAAGTCCTTCGGGTCATGCGTGCTCGGGGTGAAGCCCTAAGACAGGGCAGGGCCATCCTTCGGCCCTAATCCGACAGCTCACTTCGCAGGCGTGGAAGGGACCACGCTCATCATGCTCGCGACCCCCCGGACGCAGCGCCTCATGGCTCTGCCGATCGCTCTCTCCGCTGCCTTCGCGATGGTCGTCACGACCGCCAACGAGGCCAGCGCAGCCCCCGCCTCCACGTCCACGAGCACGGCCGCCGCGAAGACCGCGACCGCCCAGAAGCTCGCCGCCGCGAAGGCCACCAAGAAGGCCAAGCGCGTCGTCGCCAAGAAGCGTCGCGCCGGTCGCATCGTCAAGGCCTCCCGCGTCGCCGCGCGCCAGAAGGGTGACCCGTACCGCTACGGCGCGTCCGGCCCCCGCGCGTTCGACTGCTCCGGCCTCACCTCCTACTCGTTCCGCAAGGCAGGCATGAAGCTGCCGCGGACCGCGAACTCGCAGTACCGGCACGTCCGCAAGATCAAGAAGCGCAACATCCGCAAGGGCGACCTCGTCTTCTTCGGTGGGTCCCGCAAGTACCACGTGGGCATCTACTGGGGGAAGGGTCGCATCCTCCACGCGCCGTACTCCGGCAGCCGCGTGAAGGTCGAGCGGATCTGGACCCGCGGCTGGTCCGCAGGCACCATGCGTCTGCGCTGACAGCGACACCACCACGAAGAGCAGGGCCGGTGCCTCCTGAGGTACCGGCCCTGCTCCACCATGGGAGCATGCACGTGAGCCAGAAGCCCCGTACCGCGTTGCGCGCCACCCTCGTCGCGACCGCACTCGTCCTCGCGGCGGCGTGCTCGGGTGGTGACGAGCCGAAGACCCCGGAGAAGCCGACGCCGACCAGCGCCGACGCCGCGCGCAAGGCGGCGACCCTGAACCGCGCCAACCCGTTCACCGGCGAGGCGGCGGCCAAGGGTCTGCCCGATCACCCCGCCTTCCTGGTGAAGATCGAGAACACCGCCGCCGGAGCCCCGCAGTACGGGTTGTCGCAGGCTGATCTCGTCGTCGAGGAGCTGGTCGAGGGTGGTCTGACGAGGCTGGCGGCGTTCTTCTACTCGCAGACGCCGACCAAGGTCGGGCACGTCCGCTCGACCCGGACCACCGACATCGCCCTCGTCAAGCCGACCGGTGGGCAGCTGATCGCCTCGGGCGGCGCGAAGGTGACCATCCGCAAGATCAAGGCCGCTGGTGTGAAGCTCTACAGCGAGGACACCGGCAACCTCACGCTCGCCATCGACCGGGGCAAGAAGGCCCCGTACGACCGGCTGCTGAACCTTGCCGCCTACGCCGACCAGCACCGGTCCGCGAAGGCCGCCGTGCCGCCGCCGTACCTGCCGTTCGGCGCGAGCCCGACGCCCGGCTCGACGAAGGCGACGTCGTTCGACGTCCGCTTCTCCCGCAGCTCCGCGACGCGGTGGCAGCTCGGTTCCGGCGGCGCGTACCGCCGGGTCAACGGCCACGCCCAGAAGGGCAAGGACTTCAAGCCGGACACCGTCCTCGTGCTCTTCACCCGACAGGTCGACGCGGGCTACCGCGACCCGGCCGGGTATCCCGTCCCCGAGACGGTGCTCAAGGGGGGCGGCCGGGCTGTCGTCCTCAACGGCGGCACGATGCTGAACGCCCGCTGGAGCAAGAAGAGCGCTGCGGCGCCGATCCAGCTGACTGCCGGGGGCAAGCCGGTCACGCTCGAGCGGGGCAAGGTCTTCGTCGAGCTCGTGCCGGCTGGCGCCGGTGGCGTGACGGTCCGGTCCCGCTGACGCGAGGAAGGTCACAGCAGGCGGCCTCGGTTCGGCGCGCGCGCTCCCCTACGATCGGCACCAGGGTTTCGGCCCCACCCGGCGGGTCCCTCCCTCCAGCGTCGGGTGGGGCCGTTCTCCGCCTCCGGGGGAGCCGTCTGTGGAGACGCCGGCGTCAGGCCTCGGGAGCGGGTCGCTGGTCGCCGAGCGCCGCGAGCTCCTCGCCCAGGGCGTCGTCGATCGCGTGCGCCAGCTCGTCGCGGAACACCGCGACGACCGCCTGCGCGGCGACCGGCAGCAGGTTGGCGATGGAGGTCACGACCTCCTGCCACTGGTCGTCGGGCATGCCGGCGCCGACGAACGGCTGCCAGATGTCGCGACGCACGCGGCCCACGAGGTCGTCGGCGACCGTGCGCAACGGCCCCGACAGCGCCGGGAGCAGCTCGAGCACCGTCTCCGGGGCCAGGCCGAGCGAGATGGCGGCGGCTCCGGCCCGCACCACCTCGGGACGGTTCACCTCGAGAGTGTCGTCGTCGACGATGGTGGCCAGGCCGCGGTCCACGAGCTTCTGGGCGAGGTCGGTGTCGCGGTCGATGCCTGCCATCGCCGAGAGCCGGTCGCGTGACATGAGCTCGCTCTCGGGCTCGCGGGCCAGCGGCGAGTCGAGCACCGTGATCAGGTCGAGTGCGTAGTCGGCCGTCGTGGAGGTCTTGTCCTGCAGCGCCTTCTCGACGGCCTGCAGCGTGTAACCGCGGTCGAGGAGGCTGCGGACGAGCTGGAGCTGCTTGACGTGGGAGCGCGTGTAGTAGCCGGTGCGTCCCTCCAGCCGCGGCGGTGCGAGCAGTCCACGACTGGCGTACGCGCGGACGTTGCGCACGGTCATCCCGACGCGTGCCGCGAGCTCGTCGACGGTGAGCTCGTCCTCGTTGGCGGTGTCGGCCATCTCGTCCTTCGTGTCGGGTTCGCGGTCCGGTCATCCTACGGCCTGGGTACCCGCGCGAGAGGGCGCCACGGCGTACGCTGAAAGCCGATGAGGCGCCGAGCGAGGAGGGGCGATGACCGACCAGGAACCCGCCGGCATCTCGCCGCGTCACCGGTCGTGCCGAGGCCGTCTTCTCGTGGCCACTCCGCTGCTCGTGGGCGGGCCGTTCTTCCGCGCGGTCGTCGCGGTGCTCGACCACGACGCCGGGGGAGCGCTCGGCGTGATCCTCAACCAGCCGCTGGACGCCACGGTCGCCGAGGTCCTGCCGGAGTGGTCGACACTCGTGTCCAGCCCGACCGCCCTCTTCTCCGGTGGTCCCGTCTCGCCCGACTCGGCCCTCGCGCTCGGCGTCCTGCGGTCGGGTGACCGGCCGCCGACCGGCTGGCGCGAGATGTACGACCGCGTGGGACTGATCGACCTCGACCTGCCGGCCCACGGCGTCGAGCCGGGGCTGCGTGGGATGCGGGTCTTCGCCGGGTACGCGGGGTGGAGCCCGGGGCAGGTGGAGGAGGAGATCGCCGAGGGTTCGTGGGTGGTGGTGGACGCGTTCGACGAGGACCTTCTCTCGTCCAATCCCGAGGCGTTGTGGCGTCAGGTGCTCCGCCGTCAACGCAGCGATCTCGCAATGCTCTCGACCTATCCGGACGATCCCCAGCTCAACTGACCGGCTAGGGGGACGGTTCTTTCTGGCATAGACTGAAGGGGTGTCGACCACCTTCAGTCCCGGATCCCAGACGTCGTCGGACGTGCGCACGCAGCCGCGCCTCGACGACGGCGATCACGAGCGCTACTCGCACTACGTGCCCAAGGGCAAGCTCACCGAGGCGATGATCGAGGGCACGCCCGTCGTCGCCCTGTGCGGCAAGGTGTGGGTGCCGAGCCGTGACCCGCAGCGCTTCCCCGTGTGCCCGGAGTGCAAGGAGATCTGGGAGTCCCTGAAGGCAGGCGGCTCCGGTGACGATGA
>NZ_JARBCJ010000014.1:0-25483 GCF_028803055.1 Mumia sp. | reverse complement strand
AGTGATCGGCCGCGGCGGCGGCCGCGCTCGTATGCCCTGGGGGCGGTGCTCATCGGCACCGCCCTCGTCGCGAGCATCGCGGCGCTGACGGGTGCCTCGGCGGTCGTGCCGGCCTCCGCAGCGCCCGCCTCGGCACGGCCTGCGGCTGCCGCGACCGACTGCACTCCCGACGAGACGCTCGGCGCACGGACGCTCAACGGTCTCGACGGTGTCGTGCGGGCGCCCGAGCCCTCGCACGCGACCGTCGAGGCGTACGAGCGCGACCTCGCCCGTCGCGTCGGCGCGGTGGGCGCCGCGAGCGACCGGCGCAGCGCGCAGGGCGATGGCCCCCGGCGGATCAAGATCCGTGTGTACGCCCACGTCATCAAGCCGTCCTCCACGAGCAAGACCGTCAGCCGCGCCAAGGTGCGGCGCCAGATCAAGGTGATGAACCGCGCCTTCGCGGGCAAGCAGTGGCGCGACGCGCGCAGCACCCGCTTCCGGTTCGTGCTCAAGAAGACCGACTACACGGTCAACCGCGCGTGGTACAACGCCGGGCTCGGCTCGCGTGAGTCCCGGGCGATGCGCAAGGCGCTGCACCGCGGCAAGAAGCGCGATCTCAACCTCTACATCGCGGCGCCGACCGAGCGGGGCGACCTGCAGGTCCTCGGCTACGCGACGTTCCCGCAGCGCCCCAAGAGCAAGCTCGCGACCGACGGTGTCGTGATCCACCGTGACTCGATGCCGGGCGGACGCTTCCGCGGCTACAACAAGGGCGACACCGCCGTGCACGAGACCGGGCACTGGCTCGGGCTCTACCACACCTGCCCGGGCGGCTGCGGCAAAAACAACGACCGCGTGCACGACACCCCTCGCGAGCGGATCCCGAGCTTCGAGTGCCCACGGGGACGCGACACCTGTCCGTCTCCGGGGGAGGATCCGATCCACAACTTCATGGACTACTCCTACGACCGGTGCATGCACCACTTCACGCCCGGTCAGATCGAACGCATGCGCAAGCTCTGGCGGGTGTATCGCCGCTGATGTCCGGGGCCGCGCATCTCTCACCGGCCTATCCCGACCGCGCAGCCTGGGGCACCGCTCCCAAGCTGCGCGCGTGGCAGGCCGACGCTCTCTCCCGCTACGCCGAACGCAACCCGCGTGACTTCCTGGCGGTCGCGACCCCGGGAGCCGGCAAGACGACCTTCGCGCTGACGGTCGCCGCCCAGCTCCTCGAGCGCCGCATCGTCGAACGCATCGTGGTCGTCGCGCCGACCGACCACCTCAAGACGCAGTGGGCGGAGGCCGGTGCACGCGCGGGCATCCCGCTCGACCCGTCGTTCAGCGGACGCGGTGGCGCGATGGCCTCCGACTTCAAGGGCTTCGCCCTCACCTACGCCGGGGTGGCGACCAACCCCACCGCGTACCGGCTGCGCACCGAGCGCTTCCGCACGTTGGTGATCCTCGACGAGGTGCACCACGCCGGCGACGCCCTCTCGTGGGGTGATGCGGTCCGGGAGGCGTTCGAGCCCGCGACGCGCCGGCTGGCGCTGACCGGCACCCCGTTCCGGTCCGACACCAACCCCATCCCGTTCGTCACCTACGCTCCCGGCGACGACGGCATCGGCCGGAGCGTGGCCGACTACTCGTACGGCTATGCGGAGGCGCTCGCCGACGGCGTGGTCCGCCCTGTCCTGTTCATGGCGTACTCCGGTGACCTTCGGTGGCGTACGCGCGCCGGCGACGAGGTCGCGGCGCGGATGGGCGAGCCGATGACGAAGGACCTCACCGCGCAGGCGCTCCGTACGGCGCTCGACCCGGCCGGCTCATGGATCCCGTCGGTGCTCGGCGCGGCAGACACCCGGCTGTCCGAGGTCCGGCGCCACGTGCCCGACGCAGGCGGGCTCGTGATCGCGAGCGACCAGAACACCGCACGGGCCTACGCCAAGATCCTCCGCGAGGTGACCGGTGACGGACCCGCTCTCGTGCTCTCGGACGAGAAGGAGGCCAGCGCGCGGATCAGCGCGTTCGCCGAGTCCGACGAGCGGTGGATGGTCGCGGTCCGGATGGTCAGCGAAGGCGTCGACGTGCCACGGCTGTCGGTCGGCGTCTATGCGACCAGGACGTCCACCCCGCTGTTCTTCGCCCAGGCGGTCGGTCGCTTCGTCCGTGCCCGCAAGCGGGGCGAGACGGCGACCGTGTTCGTCCCGAGCGTCCCCCGTGTCCTCGGGCTCGCCTCCGACCTCGAGGTGCAGCGCGACCACGTGCTCGGTCGCGCCGGCGGTGACGACGACGATCCGTTGGCTCTCGACGACGAGCTGATCGCGGCCGCCCAGGCGACCCAGTCCACCGCCGATCTCGAGCCGTTCGAGTTCAAGGCTCTCGGCAGCGAGGCGTCGTTCGACCGCGTGCTCTACGACGGTGGCGAGTTCGGACACGAAGGCGAGGTCGCGACCGGGTCGGAGGAGGAGATGGACTTCCTCGGGATCCCCGGCCTGCTCGAGCCCGACCAGGTGCGAGAGCTGCTCCGCCACGCGCGGACCCGGCGCACCCAACGGGGTGTCGCAGCCGCAGCCGAGCGGGGGGAGCCCGCCGACTCCCAGGCGGGGGCGACCGGCGCTCCTGGGCCGGCGACGCGGCCCGACGAGCCGAGCACGCACCAGATGCGTGCGCTGCTGCGGCGCGAGCTCAACGGACTCGTCGGCGCGTGGCACCACCGCACGGGTCAGCCCCACGGTGTCGTGCACAACCGGCTGCGCGAGGAGTGCGGGGGACCTACGGCAGCGAGCGCGTCGGTCGACGACCTGCGGGCGCGCATCGACAAGATCCGCGAATGGGCCGGTCGACCGACCTCTTGACGTCGTAGTGTCACAGCATGCGTCTCGCCGTCGCGATCGCCTCTGCCACCCTGCTCGCCGGGCTGCTGCCCGGTGCACCAGGTGCGGCCGCCGCGGCTGAGGCGGGCGAGGCCGGCACCAACACCGCGGTGCGTGCGGGCATGGCGGCCGCACCGGGCGTCGGTCGGCCGGGAGCCGGCGACGCATACTTTCCGGGCCACGGCAACGGCGGCTACGACGTACGGCACTACCAGGTCACCGCCGCGTACCAGCCTGCCGAGAAGCGTCTCGTCGGACGCACCCGCCTGCGGGCGGTGGCGAGCCAGCGGCTCCGGCGCTTCAACCTCGATCTCGTCCTCGCCGCCTCGTCGGTACGGGTCGGCGGGCGCCCCGCGCGGTTCAGCCAGCGCGGCAGGGAGCTGGTCGTCACCCCGCGCCGGGCGATCCGCAAGGGCGATCGCTTCGTGGTGTCCGTCGCGTACGCCGGCCGGCCCGCGAGCATCAGCCACCGCGGTGCCCGGCCTTTCGTCACGACGCGGGCGGGCGCGATCGTCGTCGGCCAGCCCGAGGCCGCCCCGTGGTGGTTCGCGAGCAACGACCACCCCAGCGACAAGGCGACGTACGACATCCGCCTCCGGGTCCCGCGCGGCCGGGAGGCGATCAGCGTCGGCAGGCTCGCGGGACGCAAGCGCGTCGGTGACCTCGTGCAGTGGCGGTGGGTGATGCGGCGGCCGATGGCGACCTACCTCGCGTTCGCGGCCTGGGGTGACTTCCGTGTCGTCCGCGGTCGGGCCGGTGGTGTCCGCTATCTCTACGCCTACGACCGTGCGCTCAGCGCCGGCGTGCGCCGGCGGGCGGTGCGCTCGCTGCGCCGTACGCCCGAGGTGACGCGGTTCCTCGCGCGCCACCTCGGCCCCTATCCGTACGGCGACCACGGTGGCGTAGTCACGAAGGCCGACCTCGGCTTCGCGCTGGAGACGCAGACCCGCCCCGTCTACGACGCCGCCTTCTTCCGCCGTGGGGCGGGCCTGCAGCCCGGCCAGAACACCTCGGTCGTCGCGCACGAGGTCGCTCACCAGTGGTTCGGCGACTCGGTCTCGCTGCGCCGGTGGCGTGACATCTGGCTCAACGAAGGGCTCGCGACCTACCTCGAGTGGATGTGGGACGAGTCGCAGGGACTCGGGTCGGTCCGGAGCGAGTTCGACTACTGGTACGACCATGGCGGCCGAGCGTTCTGGCGGCTGCCCGTCGGCAACCCGGGACGGGACCGGATGTTCGACAACCGGGTCTACGTGCGAGGCGCGATGACGATCCACGCGCTGCGGCGCGAGATCGGCGACGCGGCGTTCTTCGCGCTGCTGCGGCGGTGGGTCGGCGAGCGCCGTGACGGCCACGGGACCACCACGCAGTTCGAGCGGCTCGCCGAGGACGTCAGCGGGCGTCAGCTCGACGGATTCTTCGACGCCTGGTTGTTCCGGCGGTCGCGGCCGTTGCTCTGAGCGTGAGCCGGGGCGGCGGGCTCGTCCAAGGGCACGCGCAACGTGTGCAGCGTCGTCGCGAGCCCGTCGTACTGGCACACGAGCATGACGATCTCGACCAGGCTGCGGGGTGGGAAGCGCGCTGCCAAGGACTCCCACGTGCTGTCGTCGACGTCACGCGTGAGGACCAACGCGTCGGCGGTGTCGAGGCGCGCCTGGTCGGCAGCCGACCAGGGCCACGTCGTGGCCGGATCGGTGACCGCCTCGATCTCGTCCGTGCTCAGACCGGCCCGCGCACCGAGACGACGGTGGTGGTCGAGCTCGTAGGCAGATCGGCGCAGCGCGGCGACACGGAGGATCACGAGCTCGGCCTGCCGGCGGGGGAGCGTCCCGAACGGCATCAGGCGCCCCGAGTAGTGGAGCCAGCCTCGGAACAGCCCACGCGTCCGGCCGAGGACGGAGAAGACGTGCACGTCACGGACCCCGACCACGCGGGAGGCGACACGGGCCAGCGCGGCGTTGACGAGGCCGAGGTCGCGCCGGTCACCCGGGGGGACGCGGGGGAGCTCGGTCACGCGGCATCCCGAGGACCGTCTGGCGCCGCTTCGGCGGTCGGCTGCGGTGTCGTCAGGCCCGCGCCCTCCCGGCGTGCGATCTCGAGCGCGTGGCGTACGCGCGAGCGACGCAGGGTGCGTTCGACGGCGCGCTGGACGGCGGCGCGAGCAGGGAGCGCGGCCCTGACGAAGCGCGGTGAGGTGACGACGCGGGCCCGGCGGGCGATGCCGCGCTCGAGCGCGGTGATCGCGTCCTCGAGCGGAGCGACGCGCCCGATCGGGGTGCCTCGCATCAGTATCGTGGCCGCCTCCGTGCCAAAACCTCGGCTCGTCATCTCGGTGTCGAGCTCGCCGAAGAAGGCGACGCCGACGCGGGCGCCGCTCGGCGCCAGCTCGAGGCGGAGCGCGTCGCCGAGCGCCTCGACGCCGGCCTTCGACGCGGAGTACGCGCCGAGCATCGGGAGGTGCACGGCAGCCGCGAGCGACGAGACCAGCAGGGCGTAGCCCTCGGGGTGGCTCACGTGAGGCCCGGCGAGACGCACCGTGTCGTACACGCCGGTGAGGTTGACCGCGAGCGTGCGGTCCCACACGTACGGGTCGCCACCGACGATCGGCAGCTGCGCCGCAACCCCGGCGTTGGCGACGACGACATCGAGGCCACCGAGCGCCGACGCGGCCGCTTCGATGGACCTCTCGAGCCCCGACCGGTCGGTGACGTCGCAGGCGAACCACGGCGCGTCACCCGCACGGGCGGCCGTCGCCGCGAGGCCGTCGGGCTCGAGGCCGAGGAGGGCGAGACGGGCGCCGCTCTCGGCCAGACGGACCGCGAGCGCCGCGCCGATCCCACGGGCGGCGCCGGTCACGAGGACGCGTCGTCCGGCGAGTCCGGCTGCGGTGCTCACGCGCACACTATGGCGCGGGCGGCGCCGCGGTGTCGAGGCCCAGCGCGGCGTCGAGCAGGGGGGCGACCCGGGGCGCGAGCTCGGTCTGCAGCGCGATGACCGTGGCGACCCGCACGATCGACGGCTCCGAGACGACGGCGTCGAGGACCCGCTGGAGGTCGGTGTTGGAGCGGGCGACGACGCGGCACCAGAGGTCGCCGGCACCGGTGATGGTGCATGCCTCGAGGACCTCGGGGATGGAGGCCAGGTGGTCGGCGACGGGGGCCCGACCCTCGCCCTGGACGACCTCGAGCGTGAGGAAGGCGGTGACGGGATAGCCGAGCGCCGCCGGAGAGACCGTCGGTGACCAGGACGCGATCACGCCGCGCTCGGCGAGGCGGTCGAGCCGCGTCTGGACCGTGGCACGGGCGACCCCGAGTCGCCGCGAGGCCTCGAGGACCCCGATCTTGGGCTCGGCGAGGAACAGGCGGGCGATCTGGGCATCGAGGTCGTCGATCGCAGGCATCCGGTCAGCATAGGGTGAGGCATGGACACCGACGTCTTCGTCGCCGAGCTCGTCGCCGCTCTCGGGCCGGACGTGGTGGTCACCGATCCTGACCGCCTCGTCTCCTACCGGACCGACCGCGCGATGTTCTGCGAGGCGGGCACCCCGTGCGCGGTCGTGCTCGCCCGGGCGACAGGCGACGTCGCGACGGCGATGCGGCTCGCCTCCGCGCACGGGGTCCCGGTTGTGGCGCAGGGCGCCAGGAGCGGCCTCTCCGGTGCCGCCAACGCGATCGAGGGCGGGTTGGTGATCACGCTCGAACGGATGGACCAGGTCCTCGAGGTCGACACCGACGAGCGACTCGTCGTGACCCAGCCCGGCGTGCTCAACGCCGTCCTGTCGCGCACGGTGGCCGAGCATGGGCTGTTCTACCCACCGGACCCCAGCTCGTGGGAGTTCTGCACGATCGGCGGCAACCTCGCCACGAACTCCGGCGGCCTCTGCTGCGTGAAGTACGGCGTCACGACCGACTACGTCCTCGCGCTCGAGGTCGTCCTCGCGAGCGGAGAGGTGCTGCGGACGGGGCGGCGTACGGTCAAGGGCGTCGCCGGATACGACCTGGTGCGCCTGTTCGTCGGCTCGGAGGGGACGCTCGGCATCATCACCGAGGCGACGCTGCGGCTGCGGCCCGCCGCCCACCGCCCTCGGACGCTCGCGGCCACCTTCGGCACCGTGCACGCGGCCGCGGAGGGCATCGGCGCGATCGCCCGCTCGAGCGTGGTCCCCAACCTGCTCGAGCTGATGGACGCCACGAGCCTCCGGGCGGTCAACGACGCCTACCGTCTCGGATTCGACGCCGAGGTGGGGGCGCTCGTCCTCGCGCAGTCCGACGCGCCGGGTGCCGCCGGAGAGGAGGAGATCGCCGCCCTGGCGGCCCACCTGCGGGACGCGGGAGCGTACGACGTGGTGCTCGCCGCCGACGACGCGGAGGCCGCGCTCCTGCTCACCGCTCGGCGCGAGGTGCTGACGGCCTTCGAGTCGATGGGGACGACGATGGTCGACGACGTCTGCGTCCCGCGGTCGAGGATCGCCGACCTCGTCGACGGGGTCGCCGCGATCGCTGCGAAGCGCGAAGTGGTGATCGGGGTCGTCGGGCACGCCGGTGACGGCAACTTCCACCCGTGCGTGATCTTCGACGGTGCCGACCTCGACGAGGCGGAACGGGCGCACGCGGCCTTCGACGACGTGATGCACCTGGGCCTCGACCTCGGCGGAACCATCACCGGGGAGCACGGGGTCGGCGTCTTGAAGCGGACACTGCTCGAGCGTGAGCTCGGGCCCGTCGGACTCGGGGTCCAACGCGCCGTGAAGCACGCGCTCGACCCTCACGGTCTGCTGAACCCCGGGAAGGTCATCTAGTCTGGCGGCCATGGCCGCCCCCTTGCCGATCCGCACCAGACTGTTCACGTTCGTCGAGCGCTTCCTCAACCGACCGATCGACGAGGTGCCGCGAGAGGAGCTCCCTGCTCGCCGTACGCAACGGGCCAAGCTGCTGGGCTCGCCGCTGGGACGCGCCGTGTCGGGCAGACCGCACCCCGACGCCCAGGTCACCGACCGCCTCGTCGAGCTCCAGCCGGTGACGGTCGGCGAGCTCCCGCAGGAGACTCAGCCAGTGACGCTGCGGCTGCGGATCTACCAGCCGCCGACACCGGGGCCCGAGCCGTCGCCGGTGGTGGTGCTCTTCCACGGCGGAGGCTGGGTCCTCGGTGATCCCGAGCAGGACGAGTGGTGGGCCAGCCATCTCGCGGTCGACACGCCGTGCGTCGTGGTCTCCGTGGCCTACCGGCTGGCTCCCGAGCATCCCTACCCTGCCGCCGTCCTCGACACCTGGGCCGCGCTGGACTGGGTCGTGACGCACGCCGACGAGCTCGCGGCCGACCCGGCGCGCATCGTCGTCGCCGGCGACAGCGCCGGCGGCAACCTGGCCGCCGTGGTCGCCGACCTGGCGGGTCAGGCGGGTGCACCGGCGCTCGCCGGTCAGGTCCTCGTCTATCCCGCGGTCGAGATGGAGGAGGTCTTCCCGTCCGAGCGCGAGCACGCGAACGCCCCCGTGCTCACCTCACGCCAGATGCGCGCCTTCTCGCGCCTCTACCTCGACGGCGCCGACCCGTCCGCGCCCACGGCGGCGCCCTTGCACGGGACGCTGTCGGGGGCGGCCGTGCCGGCGTTGATCCAGGTGGCGGGGCACGATCCGCTGCGTGACAACGGTGTCTTCTACGCCGAGGCGCTGCGCGGCAACGGCGGCGACGTCACGCTGACGGAGTACGCCGATGCCGTCCACGGCTACATCAGCCTGCCGGGGATCTCGCCGTCGGCACCGCGTGCGCTGGCCGAGATCGTCACCTTCGTCCGCCGGGTGACCTCCCGCGGGTGAGGTCGTACGTCCGATCGAGGCAGGTGGTGGGGGACATGACCGTCGAGGATCTGCCGCTGATCGACGAGCACGCGCTGACGATCGCGCGGCCGCGTCAGCAGGTGTGGACCGCGCTCGAGGCCTTCGTGCACAGGTCACTGCTCTCGGCGGCCGACGGGGCGATGGCTCGCCTCCTCGGCACCGACCCGCCCGGCGGCTTCGCCGTGGACGACGTCGTCACGGGGGAGCGGCTGGACCTCGCCGGGAGACACCGGTTCTCCGTCTACCGCCTGGTCTTCAGGCTGGCCGACGCACCTCTGGCCGACGCACCTCTGGCCGAGGTGCCCGCGGCTGACGCTCCGGCGACGCGACTCTCCGCGCGCAGCTATGCGGTCTTCCCCGGTGTGCGTGGTGCTGTCTACGAGACGATGGTCATCAGGACGCGCTTCCACGTCCTTGCGACGCGGCGGATGCTCCGGCAGGTCCGGCGGATCAGTCTGTCGGACCCAGCAGGCTGAGTGCGCGGAGGTCGGCGAGCGAGGCGTCGACGTCCTCGGAGCCGACGCCGGTGAACCACCGCCGAGCCGACTCCAGCGAGGACTCGCCGATGACCCCGAGCTCGGTGACGACACGCTCCGAGGCGGTCAGGGCCAGGCGCTCGGCGACCGCGCCGACGTCACCCCCGTCGAGGCTCGCGCGGGTGGCGAGGAGCACGTTGAGGAACCCGTGGCGCACGCGACCCGTGTCGGGCTCGCGCCAGGCCACCGCGTGCGCCAGGTCGCCTCGGCACGAGAACGCGACCTCGCGGTCGAGCGCGTCGCCGACGGCACCCGCCAGGGTCTCGGCCGACGGCACCTCCTCCGGGTCGGCCCCGCCGGTCCGCAGCACGAGCCGCAGGTCCTGGGACGCCAACGTGTCGAGGGCGTGCTGCCAGCGCAGCGAGCCCTCGGTGCGGGCGTGCAGCGGGAGCCCGACCTGCACATCGACGTCCTCCAGCAGCCCTTCCGCCTCGAGCTGGCCGACCATCGCCACCACCCGGTGGGCGCCGCGGGCCAGGTCGTCGAGGTCGCGGACGGCCGCGGTGAGGCCGACCAGACGGAGGCGCTCCTGCCGCGTCGCCCACCGCACCGCCGGCTCGATGGCCCCCGCACCTCCGGTGACAGCGACGACGACATCGATCTCGTCGGCGCCGAGGGCGGCGACCGTGCCCTGGACCAGGGGAAGCTCCGTGTCGGGCACGACGAGCGGGCCGAGCACGTCACCGTGATCCTCGGCGGTCGAGCGGCGCGCGGCGTACGCCTCCACGCGCTCGCGCAGGCCGTGTGCCGCCGGTGCCTCGTACGACGTGTCGGCCACGAGATCTCGGAGGTACGGGGCGCTCATGTCTCCGAATCTAGTGCAGACGCCGACCGTCGGAGCACGGTAGCGTCCGGTGCATGACACGCGTCCTGCCCGCCGCTCCCCGGGGACGGGAGCGCTGGCGCCGCGATGCGTGGCAGCGGGTGATCGCGACCCTCGACCCGGAGACGGACTACGAGATCATCTCGGCGGTCGACACCCGATTCGAGTTCCCGTGGGACATCCAGCAGGCGCTCAGCTTCGCGCTGTTCCGGACGTTCGCGGTGCCGTCGATCGGGGTGCTGCTGCACGAGACGCAGGAGTTCACCGAGCGCACCCAGAAGCGCCACGACGACACGGTGCTCGTCCTCGACGCGATCGTCGAGGACGGCATGGAGTCGTCGCCCGGACGTGCTGCGGTGCGTCGGATGAACCAGATGCACGGTGCCTACGCCATCAGCAACGACGACCTGCGCTACGTCCTCGCGACGTTCGTCGTCACGCCCGTCCGGTGGCTCGCCGACTACGGGTGGCGGCCGCTCGGCCCCGCGGAGGTGGACGCGGCGACGCGGTCGTACCAGCGGATGGGCGAGCTGATGGGGATCAAGGACATCCCCGCCTCGTACGCGGAGTTCGAGACGCTCCTCGACGCCTACGAGCGCACCCACTTCGCCTACGACGACCGTTCGCGCGAGGTCGCCGACGCCACGCTGGCGCTGCTCTGCTCCTACTACCCTCGGCTGCTGCGGCCCGCGGTCGAGGTCTTCTCCCGGTCGGTGATGGACCCGCACGTGCGCGACGCGTTCGGGTACGCGACGCCGCCGCGCGCCGTCGTCGCCCTGTCGCGAGGACTCCTGCGGCTGCGCGGTCGCGCGCTCCGGCTCGCCCCTCCGCGGGTCGCACCGTCCCGGCCCGAGGACCGCGGCGCGATCCGCACCTACCTGCCGGGCGGCTATCGCATCGAGGATCTCGGGACGCATGTCTGACGAGCCGTCGACGTACGAGCTCGCGCGCGAGTGGTGGCGCAAGCAGCGCTGGTACGGCCGCGCCTACCGGCCTCTCAACCGGGCGCGGCTCAGCGTCGAGCTGGCGCGGCGGCGCGCGTACGCCCGCGGCGTGGTGCACGGCGACGTGCTCGAGATGCTGCGCGACGGGCGTCTCCACCTCGGGCCGCAGGTGTTCCTCGAGCCCGGGGTCTGGATCACCGGCGGACCGGACGCGCAGATCGTGATCGGTGAGGGCACGTTCCTCAACCTCGACGTGATGGTCTCCGCGTCGCACCGCGTCGAGATCGGCGCCCACTGCATGCTCGCGAACGGTTGCCTCGTGACCGACTCGGCGCACCGCTACGACGACCCGGACGTGCCCGTCCCGTGGCAGGGGTTCACGTCGAAGGGGCCGACGGTGATCGGCGACAACTGCTGGCTGGGCGCCAACGTCGTCGTCACCAGCGGCGTGACGATCGGGGAGCGGTGCGTCATCGGCGCGAACTCCGTCGTCACGCGTGACGTGCCTGCGTTCTCGGTCGCGGCAGGCTCGCCGGCGCAGGTGGTGCGGTCGGTGGCGTACGGGTGAGGCTCAGGCCACCGTGACCCCTGCGGCGTCGAAGTCGCTCCGGGTCTTGTCGAGGTTCGCCTCCGCGACCGGAGCGGTGAGATCCATGAGGACACGCGTGCCGAAACCGCGTGCCGCAGCATCGAGAGCCGTGGCCCGCACGCAGTAGTCGGTGGCGATGCCGACGATGTCGACCGTGTCCACGTCGCGCTCGCGCAGCCAGTCCTCGAGCCCGTCGCCGGTGGTGGCCTTGCCCTCGAAGCCGGAGTAGGCCGCGTCGAACTGGCCCTTCTCGAACACCGCCGCGAACATGTCCGCGGTCAGCGGCGCATGGAGCTCGTTGCCGTGGGTGCCGACGACGCAGTGCGGCGGCCACGAGTCCACGTAGTCGGGCTGGTCGCTGAAGTGGGCGCCCGGGTCGATGTGGTGGTCCTTGGTCGCCACCACCAGGTCGTAGCCGCCGTCGGCGACCAGGCGCGCCACGCGCTCGGCCACCGCGGCGCCTCCTGAGACGGCGAGCGAGCCGCCCTCGCAGAAGTCCTTCTGCACGTCGACGACCACCAGTGCCCTGCTCATCGTGCTCCTCCGCTCGTCACGTCCTCGAAGACCGTCGGGATCGCGGCCTCCCCCCGCGAGAGCTGCCGGGCCCGCAACGGTAGCTCAGCGAGCGAGTCCCGTAGCCGGTCGCGGGCGGTCTCAAGGGTCTCGTCGTGGACCCGTTCGCCGTTCTCGACGAGCGGGACGAGCAGCGGGCGGTCGTTGTCGTCGCTCTCCGGCGGCTCGCCGATGCCGATCACCTCGGCCGTGGCCGTGCCGTGACGGTCGAGGCGACGCAGCGCGTACTTGCGGCCGCCGATCGACACCTTGTCCACGCTCGTCTTCGCGACGGAGATCATCGCGGCGTCGGTCTCCAGACCGTCGGCACGGGCGACGAGCTTGTAGACGAAGCCGCACGTCGGGTGCCCGGATCCGGTCACCAGCGACGTCCCGACGCCGTAGCCGTCCACGGGAGCGGCGGCGAGACCGGCGATCGCGTACTCGTCGAGGTCGCTGGTCACCGTGATCCTGGTGCCGGTCGCACCGAGCTCGTCGAGCTGGCGTCGGACCTGGCCCGCGAGGAGCGGGAGGTCGCCGGAGTCGAGGCGTACGGCGCCGAGTCCCGTGCCCGCGACGTCGATCGCGACGCGCACCGCCTCGGCGACGTCGTAGGTGTCGACGAGCAGCGTCGTCGCGGTGCCGAGCGACTCCACCTGGGCGGTGAACGCGTCACGCTCGGTGTCGTGCAGCAGGGTGAAGGAGTGGGCGGACGTGCCGGCGGTCGGGATGGCGTACCGGCGGCCGGCCTCGAGGTTCGACGTCGTCGCGAACCCGGCGACGTACGCGGCCCGGGCCGAGGCGACCGCCGCGAGCTCGTGCGTCCGCCGTGACCCCATCTCGATGCACGGACGGTCACCGGCGGCCACCGTCATGCGGGCCGCGGCGGAGGCGATCGCCGAGTCGTGGTTGAGGATCGACAGCAGCAGGGTCTCCAGCACGACGGCCTCGCCGAAGGTGCCTTCGACGATCAAGATGGGCGAGTTCGGGAAGTAGGTCTCGCCCTCGGGATAGCCCCACACGTTGCCGCGGAAGCGGTAGTCGGCGAGCCAGTCGAGCGTCGGCCCGTCCACGATCTCGTTCGCGCGCAGGAACGCGAGCTCGCCGTCGGTGAACCGGAAGTCGGCGATCGCATCGAGCACGCGGCCCGTCCCTGCGACGACGCCGTAGCGCCGGCCGTCCGGGAGCCGGCGTGCGAACAGCTCGAAGACCGAGCGCCGGTCGGCCGTGCCGTCTGCCAGCGACGCCTGGAGCATCGTCAGCTCGTAGTGGTCGGTGAGCAGCGCGGTGGAGGTCACGGCGTCAGCGTAGTGGCGGGCCGGCGGACCGTGGAACTCCACCGGGCAGGGGCGGGCCGGAGAGTTTGCGCGTACGCCACAATGGGCCGGGTGAGCACGCCAAGCCCGATCGAGGTCGACGAGCCGGCGACCGACGAGGTCACCGAGCTCGACCGACCCTGGGTCACCATCGTCTGGAACGACCCGGTCAACCTCATGTCCTACGTCGCGTACGTGTTCAAGTCCTACTTCGGCTACGACGACGCCACGGCGAACGACCTCATGATGAAGGTCCACCACGACGGGCGGGCCGTGGTCGCGACCGGGCCCCGCGAGGAGATGGAGCGGCACGTGCAGGCGATGCACGAGTACGGATTGTGGGCGACGTTGCAGCGGGACGACGCATGAGCGCGGAGAGCATCCGATGAGGGCGTTCGAGCGACGCAAGCGCGACCGGGTCCGCGCGGAGTTCGAGCGGGCCGAGGCCGAGCTGCTCGTCAACCTGCTGGGCCAGGTGATCGAGCTGCTGCGTGACCGCAACGCCCCCGAGGAGTCGTCGCCCGACCCGTTGTTCGGTCAGCTCGGCACGACCGCGTCCTCGCTGCCTCCGGAGGACCCGGTGCTCCGGAGGCTCCTGCCCGACGCCTATCGCGACGACGACGACTCGGCGGCCGACTTCCGTCGCTTCACCGAGCGGAGCCTGTCGACGGCCAAGGTCGAGAACGCTCAGGCGCTCGTCGCGTCGCTCGCGGCGGGCGGCTTCGACCTGGACGACCCGGAGCAGTCCGTGGACCCCATCGAGGTCGAGCTCGGTGAGCGCGGTGCTCAGGCGTGGCTGCGGTCGCTCACCGACGTACGGCTCGCCCTCGCGGTCAGGCTCGGCATCGAGTCCGAGGAGGACGCCGAGGCGGCCGCGGAGAGCGACGATCCCTCCGTGGCGGTGGTCGTCGACATCTACGAGTGGCTGGGCTTCGTCCAGGAGTCCCTCGTCCAGGCCCTCGACTGAGCGCATGAGGTTCTGCCCGTGAGGTTCTGCGTCGTGTCCTTCGTCGAGGACGCGCCGGAGGAGTTCGGACGTGAGGCGTGGCCGCTGCACGTCACCTGGGTGCCGCCGTTCGACGCTGACGAGGCCGAGGCCGTGGAGGCGTTCACCCGCGCTGCCGAGAGTCGTGCGCCCGCAGCCACCGAAGCGGCGGGGGAGGAGTGGTTCGGCAGCCGTCACGACGTGCGGGTGACCGAGCTGGCACGGACCGCTGACCTCGACGCGCTCCATCGGGCGCTGCTGGGCGCCCTCGCCGATGCGGGTGTCGACGTCGCTCGGATGCGGCACGTGCGTGACGCCTTCCGGCCGCACGTGTCGGCTCAGGGTGGCCGGGCTCTCAGGGTCGGGACGCGCGTGACGCTTGACGAGGTGTCGCTCGTCTCCCTGCGACCCGACGACGACCCTCGCCGGCGGCGCGTCGTCCTCACCCGCCCGCTCGGCTGACGCGGAGTGGCGCGGCCCACACGGACGCCGTTCGGATGGCGGACCCACCCTCTGAGCCGGGTGCCACCCCGTACCTTGGAAGCGTGCTCACCATCGACCAGGCGACGTACGACGCGATCATCGCGCACGCTCGACGGGACCACCCGGACGAGGCGTGCGGCGTGGTCGCCGGACGGATCGGCTCGGACCTGCCGACGCGGTTCGTCCCGATGGTCAACGCGGCGATGTCGCCGACGTTCTACGAGTTCGACTCGACGGACCTGCTCCGGCTCTACCAGGAGATGGACGACAACGACGAGGAGCCCGTCGTCGTCTACCACTCCCACACCGCCACCGAGGCCTACCCGTCGCGCACCGACGTCAACCTCGCCGGCGAGCCGAACGCGCACTACGTCCTCGTGTCGACCCGCGACGGCGCCCACGCGTCCGGACCTGTCGACTTCCGCTCGTTCCGGATCGTCGACGGTGAGGTCAGCGAGGAAGAAGTCCGCGTCGTCGAGCGTTACGAGGAAGAGGGCCCGGGCGGCGACTCCGTCCAGGCTCCGAGCACTCATCCCACCGATCGATCAGGAAGCTGACGTCTGATGGCCATCGAGGTCCGTGTCCCCACCATCCTCCGTACCTACACCGACGGCGAGAAGAAGGTCTCCGCCGCCGGTGACTCGGTCAGCGCGCTGATCGAGGACCTGGAGGCTCACCACTCTGGCATCAAGGACCGCCTGGTCGAGGACGGCCAGCCGCGCCGATTCGTCAACATCTACGTCAACGACGAGGACATCCGCTTCTCGGGCGGCCTCGAGACGCCCCTGTCCGACGGCGACGTCGTCGTCATCCTGCCCGCCGTCGCGGGCGGGGCGCGCTGACCTCGCGTACGAGGCCGGACCCGTCCATGCGCTTCGACAACCTGATCGACTCCGTCGGCGGCACGCCGCTCGTCGGGCTCCCGAGGCTGTCCCCGTCCCCTGAGGTCCGGTTGTGGGCCAAGCTGGAGGACCGCAACCCGACCGGCTCGATCAAGGATCGCGCTGCGCTGGCGATGATCGAGCGCGCCGAGGCCGAAGGTGTCCTCCGACCGGGGTGCACGATCTTGGAGCCCACGTCGGGCAACACCGGCATCTCGCTCGCGATGGTCGCCAAGCTGCGCGGCTACCGCATCGTGTGCGTGATGCCGGAGAACACGTCCCAGGAGCGTCGGCAGCTGCTGCGCATGTGGGGTGCCGAGATCGTGTCGTCGCCCGCCGCCGGCGGCTCGAACGAAGCCGTCCGCGTCGCCAAGCGGGTCGCCGAGGAGCACCCCGACTGGGTGATGCTCTACCAGTACGGCAACGCCGCCAACGCCGACGCGCACTACCGCGGCACCGGCCCGGAGATCCTGGCCGACCTCCCCGAGGTGACGCACTTCGTCGGGGGCCTCGGCACGACCGGCACGCTCATGGGCGTCGGACGCTTCTTCCGCGAGGCCAAGCCGGAGGTCCGCATCGTCGCCGCCGAGCCACGCTACGGCGAGCTCGTCTACGGGCTGCGCAACCTCGATGAGGGGTTCGTACCCGAGCTGTACGACCCGCAGTACATCGACGCCCGCTTCTCGGTCGGACCTCGCGACGCCGTGCGACGGGTGCGCGAGCTGCTCGAGTCGGAGGGCATCTTCGCCGGCATCTCCACCGGCGCGATCCTGCACGCCGCCCTCGCCCAGGCCTCGAAGGCCGTGAAGGCGGGGGAGCCCGCCGACATCGTCTTCGTGGTGGCAGACGGCGGCTGGAAGTATCTCTCGACGGGCGCGTACGAGGGCACCGTCGACGAGGCGGAGGAGCGGCTCGAGGGCCAGCTCTGGGCGTAGCCCGCTCGTCCGGGAGCGGCTCGCCCCGGCCATCAGGTCGGGTAGCCCTCGAACGGGCCGGTCGCCCCGTCGATCAGCTCGCGGAGGATGTCCGCGTGCCCGGCGTGACGGGCGTACTCCTCGACCATGTGGATCAGCACCCACCGGAGCGACACCGTCTGACCCCACCACGCGGTGCCGGTGTCAGTGAGGTCGAGGTCGTCGATCACCGCGTCGGCGGCCTTGCGGGCCATCGCGAAGTAGGCCAGCACACCCTCGGTGGTCTCCCACGGCTCGATGCGCCAGTCGGCGTCCCAGTCGTCCTCGTCGGCCGGGACCTCGAGCGACTCGCGGCCGAACGTCGAGCAGAACCAGGCGTAGTCGACGGACGCCAGGTGCTTGACCATCCCGAGGAGCGTCGTCCCCGACGGCACCATGGGCCGCCGGAGGTCCTCGTCCGAGAGTCCGTCGATCTTCCACAGGATGGCATCACGGTGGCGGTCGAGAGCCGTGTAGAGGCTCTCCTTCTCGTCGCCGGTGAAGGGCACGCGTCTCATCGAGACAGCATGCCCGACCGCGGTGTCAGACCGCGAAGAGCAGCGCGGCGCTGACGAGGACGATGACGGCCGTGGCGAAGTGGATGCCGAAGGCCACCGCCTTCGTTCCTCCGTTGCGGAGGACGACGAGCGTGTCGCCGAATGGCGCGAGCGAGACGGTGATCATGAACAACCCCGCTGCTCCGGGCGTCGAGAAGGCCAGCAGAGTCAGGCCGACGACGCCGAACGTGGAGTCACGGACTCCTTTGACCGTCAGGTACGCGCCGTCGCCGTCCGGCTTGGCCGGGACGCCGTAGCCGGCGGCTGCCGGGATCGGGTGAGTCAGGAACCGTACGCCGATGAACAGAACCATGAGGCAGAGGGCGGCGGCCAGGACGTACGCGACGGTGATGAGCACGAGAACTCCTTGTTAGCGATGCTAGAAACAAGTGCGACGCTATGCGAGCATGAGCCTGATGTCTAGCGGTGCTAGGATCTCTGCGTGGCGATCCACGAGCGCAGGGCACGCGAACGCGAAGCACGTGAGCGGTTGATCATCGACGTCGCGCGCGAGCTGGCCGAGGCCGAAGGGTGGGAGGCGGTCACGACGCGACGACTCGCGGAGCGCGTCGAGTACAGCCAGCCCGTGCTCTACAGCCACTTCGCCGGCATGGGCGCTCTGATGGCAGCGGTCGCGATGGAGGGCTTCACCGAGATTGCCGAGGCGCTGCTCAGAGCCGTCCGTACACCGGAGGTGTCTCCCTCGGAGCGCCTCGCCGACGTAGCCACGGCGTACCTCGACTTCGGTGCACGCCACCCGGCACTGTACGACGCGATGTTCAGCCGGGCCGTCGAGCTGAAGTTCGCACAGGAGTCCACCCCGGCGCCGATGCGCGAGGGATTCGGTGCGCTTCGCGAGGCGGTCCGCCCGTACGTCGGCGACGACGCCGACGCCGACGTGGACGCGCTCACCGAGGTCTTCTGGAGTTGCCTGCACGGTCTGGTGACGCTCGCCGCCACCGGACGGCTGAACCCTGCGCTGGTCGAGCTGCGGCTCACGGCCCTCGTGGAGCGCTTCAGCCGGTGACGCCGAGCCGCGTCCCACGCGACTCGCCCTGTGGCGTCGGACGCATTGTGTTTCGTGGGTGTGAATCGCACACTAGGCTCGCTCGGGTGAACGACGCGCCCATCGGCATCTTCGACTCCGGCTTCGGCGGTCTGACCGTCGCCCGAGCCGTCATCGATCAGCTGCCGAACGAGGCGGTCCTCTATCTCGGCGACACCGCCCGTCAGCCGTACGGGCCGCAGCCCATCGGCGACGTCCGCGAGTACGCGCTGGAGTGCCTCGACCACCTGGTCGACCGAGGCGTGAAGGCGCTCGTGATCGCCTGCAACTCCGCCAGCGCAGCGGTGCTCCGCGACGCGCGAGAGCGGTACGACGTGCCGGTGGTCGAGGTCATCGTGCCGGCGACCCGACGGGCCGTCGCCGCCACCCGCAACCACCGTGTCGGTGTCATCTGCACCCAGGCAACCAAGACATCGATGGCCTACGAGGACGCGTTCGCCGCGAACCCGTCGGTCCAGCTGACCGTCCGCGCCTGCCCCCGCTTCGTCGAGTTCGTCGAGGCCGGGGTGACCGCAGGTCCCGAGCTCCTGGAGGTGGCGCGGGACTACCTCGCGCCGCTGCAGGAGAGCGGGATCGACACGCTCGTGCTCGGCTGCACCCACTACCCGCTGCTCACGGGCGTGATCGCCTACGTGATGGGCGAGGAGGTGACGCTCGTCTCCAGCGCGGACGAGACCGCCAAGGACGTCTACGCGCTGCTCGTGCGCCACGGCCTCGAGCGGACGGTGACCACGCCGCCCGAGCACCACTTCCTGACCACGGGGCAGCCTGAGGAGTTCCGCACCCTCGGGCGCCGGTTCCTCGGTCCCGAGATCGACCACGTCGACCAGTTCTCGTGGGTGGGCGTATGAGGCTGACCGTCGTCGGCTGCGCGGGGTCGTACCCGGGCCCGGACTCCCCGGCCAGCTGCTATCTGCTGGAGGCGGCGCACCAGGGGCGCACCTATCGGCTCGTCATCGACCTCGGCAACGGTGCGCTGGGCGTGCTCCAGCAGTACGTCGCCCTCTCCGACATCGACGCGATCGCGATCTCGCACCTCCACCCCGACCACTACATGGACATCTGCGGGATGTACGTCTACCGCAAGTACGTCCCCGGCGGTCCGTTACCACGGATCCCGCTCTGGGGTCCGTCGGGCAGCGCCGACCGGTTCGCGGAGGCGTACGGACTCCCGATCGACCCCGGGATGACCGACGAGCTCGCGGTCCAGACGTGGGTCGAGGGCGAGCCGGTGACCCTCGGACCGTTCACGGTGACGCCACGACTGGTCGACCATCCCGTGCAGTCGTACGCGTTGCGGATCGAGGCCGACGGCAGCGTCCTCACCTACTCCGGGGACACCGGGCCGACCTCGGCCCTCGTCGAGGCGGCGGACCGGGCGGACGTCTTCCTGTGCGAGGCGTCGTTCACCGACGACCCGGACAATCCGCCCCACCTCCACCTCACCGGCACCGATGCCGGGGCCGCGGCCACCGAGGCCCACGTCGGGCGGCTGCTGCTGACCCACGTCCCGACCTGGACCGATCACGAGCTCGTCGCGTCGGAGGCCAAGGCCGCCTTCGCCGGACCGAGCGAGCTCGTCGAGGCGGGCGGGGTCTACGAGGTCTAGGCCGTTAGGCTCGTCGGCATGCCCACCACCCGAGCGGACGGCCGCCCGAACGACGAGCTGCGTCCCGTCACCATCACCCGCAACTGGCTCGACCACGCCGAGGGATCGGTCCTGGTCGAGTTCGGCCGCACGCGCGTCCTCTGTGCGGCCAGCGTCACCCAGGGCGTCCCGCGCTGGCGGCGAGACTCGGGGCTCGGCTGGGTGACCGCCGAGTACGCGATGCTGCCGCGCGCCACGCACACGCGTTCCGACCGCGAGTCGGTGAAGGGGCGGATCGGCGGACGTACGCACGAGATCTCGCGCCTGATCGGCCGGTCGCTGCGTGCGGTGATCGACGACAAGGCCCTGGGCGAGAACACGATCGTCATCGACTGCGACGTGCTCCAGGCCGACGGAGGCACCCGGACCACCGCCATCACGGGCGCGTACGTCGCGCTGGCCGACGCCGTCTCCTACCTCCGCGAGCGGGGTGCCCTCCTGTCGGAGCCGCTGACCGACTCGGTCGCCGCCGTCTCGGTCGGCATCATCGACGGCACCCCGATGCTTGATCTGCCCTATGACGAGGACGTCCGCGCCGAGACCGACATGAACGTCGTGATGACGGGCTCCGGGTCGTTCGTCGAGGTGCAGGGCACCGCCGAGGGTGCGCCGTTCGACCGGGCAGAGCTCGACGCGCTGCTCGCGCTCGCGGAGAAGGGGTGTGCCGACCTCACGGCGATCCAGGCCTCGGCGCTCCAGGACGGGCCCTCCGCATGAGTGCGCGACGAGTCGTCCTGGCCAGCCACAACCCCGGCAAGCTGGTCGAGCTGCGTCGCATCCTCGAGCCCGACGTGCCGGGGATCGAGGTCCTCGGTCTCGACGACATCGGCGACTTCGACGAGCCCGTCGAGGACCAGCCGACGTTCGAGGGCAACGCGCTGCTGAAGGCGCGCGCCGCCGCGAAGACCACCGGACTCCCGTCGCTGGCCGACGACTCCGGGTTGTGCGTGGACGCGCTCAACGGGATGCCCGGCGTCCTGTCGGCGCGGTGGAGCGGCAAGCCGCAGGGTGACAAGCGGTCCGCCGACACGCGCAACAACGCGCTGCTGCTCGACCAGCTGGCCGACGTGCCGGACGAGCGGCGTGGTGCCGAGTTCCGGTGCGCGATGGCGCTGGTGCTGCCGAGCGGGGCCGAGGTCGTCGAGCTGGGCGTGATGCGGGGTCGGATCCAGTGGGAGCCGACGGGTGACGGCGGGTTCGGCTACGACCCGCTGTTCGCCGCGGACGGCTACGACGTGTCGACCGCAGAGCTCACGCCCTCCGACAAGGACGCGATCAGCCACCGGGGCAAGGCCCTGCGGGCGATGGTCCCGCACCTCGTGGCCCTGCTCGCCTGAGCCCGTACGCACCGGCGCCTCCGAACCGGCACGGCGGCCACCCGCTCAGTTGAGGCGTACCCGAGGATCGAGGACCGCGTAGGCGATGTCGACGACGATGCTCGCGATCACCACCGCGGCTGAGGTCACCAGCACCACGCCGATGATCACCGGCAGGTCCTGGTTGTTGATCGCGTCCACGCTCGTCTTGCCCAGACCCGGCAGACCGAACACGGTCTCGGTGACGACGAGACCACCCACGACTGTGCCCAGGTCGATCCCGAGCTGGGTCACGACCGGGGTCAGTGCGCTCCGCAGACCGTGCCGCAGGACGACGCGGCGCTCGGTGATGCCCTTCGAGCGGGCGGTCCGGATGTAGTCCTCGCCGAGCGCGTCCAGCATCGCGCCTCGTGTCAGCCGGGTGTAGATCGCCGCGGACAGCATCGCCAGCGCGATCCACGGCAGCACCAGGTGCCGCGCCCACTCCCCGACCCCCGCCGACAACGGCGCGTAGCCCGCCGCGGGGAACCAGTCCAGTCCTGCGAGGGTGAACCGGTAGTAGAAGACCGTGAGCAGGAGCAGGCCGAGCAGGAACGACGGCATCGAGTAGAAGAACAGGGCGAAGAACGTCAGCCCGCGGTCCACGGCGGAGCCCGGGCGCACGGCCGAGACAACGCCGTTCGTCACTCCGAGGAGCGTCCAGATGACGGCGGCGCCCAGCGCGAGCGAGATCGACACCGGCGCGGCCGCAGCCAGCATCGAGGTGACCGACTGGCCGTGGTAGTAGTCGTAGCCGAGGTTCCCGTGCAGGGCGTTCCACAGGAAGTCCCCGTACTGCTCGAGCAGCGGACGGTCCAGCCCGAGACGGTGTGAGATGAGGGCGACCGTCTCAGGGGTCGCCTGCTTCCCGGCGAGCGTCTCAGCGACGTTGTTGGGCGCGATGAAGAACATCCCGAACACCAGCAGCGTGATCAGCCACATCACCACGGCGCCGAGCAGGGTGCGTCGCACCACGAACCGGATCAAGACGGTCTCCCTGGTCTCATCGAGAGCGTCGGTCGGGCGCGGGGGTCGAAGGCATCACGGACCCCGTCGCCGAACAGGTTGAACGCGAGCGTCGTGACCAGCAGCGCGAGGCCGGGGAAGAGGATGTACCACCACGCTGTCGTGTAGTAGTTCTGGGCCGTGGCGATCATCCCGCCCCAGTCGGCCGTCGGCGGGGGAATGCCGAGGCCGAGGAACGACAGCGTCGCCTGGGTGACGATGACGACGGGGATGAGCAGCGAGGTGTAGACGATCACCGGCGCGAGCACGTTCGGCAGGATGTCGATCACCATGATCCGCCAGCTCGACGCGCCGAGGGATCGTGCTGCTTCGACGAACTCCCGCTCGCGCACCGACAGCACCTGCCCCCGGACGATCCGCGCGACCGACGCCCAGCTGAACAACCCGATCACGAGGATCGAGATGCCGAGGCTCGGTCCCGTGATCGACACCAGCGAGATCGCGAACAGCAGGAACGGGAACGAGAGCACGACGTCGACGAAACGGGCGAGGATCGTGTCGATGACGCCACCGAAGAATCCGGCAGCCAGACCGACGACGACCCCCACCAGCACGGCGAGCGCGGTCGCGGCCACGCCGACCAGCAGCGAGACGCGGGCACCGTAGGCGATCCGGACCAGCAGGTCGCGCCCAAGGTCGTCGGTGCCGAGCCAGAACGTGCTGTTCGGACCGCGCGGCAACCCGTCCGGAGTGAGTCCAGCGCTGTGGTATTGCGTGTTCGGCGGATGACCGGTGACCGCCGCGACGACCGGGGCGAAGACCGCCATCAGGAGGATTGCGGCGATCACTGTCAACGAGAGCATCGCCACGCGGTCACGTCGGAGCCGATGCCACGACAGCGCCCATGGGCTGCGGCCCTTGATCTCACCGGCAGCAGCGGTCTCGGTGGCCTCCGGGCTCATCACGCACCTCCAGGATCGGTAACCCGCTCGGCGACGATCTCGCTGTCCTGCGCATCCAGGTCCGGCACCTGCCCCACCAGCTCCTCGCCGACGCGCAGCGGGTGGAGGCACGCGGCACGGTGCTCGGGTGGGTCGTCGAGCACCGGGACGAGGTCAGGGTCGACGGACACACAGTCGTGTCGTGCCTTCGGGCAGCGTGGGTGGAAACGGCAGCCGGACGGTGGCGCGACCGGCGACGGGAGGTCTCCGACCAGGACGATCCGCTCCCGAGCCTCGGCCTCCTGCGGATCTGCCACGGGGAGTGCGGAGAGCAACGCCTTCGAGTAGGGGTGCCGAGTCACCTCGAACAGCTCGTCGGCCGGGGCGGTCTCGACGATCCTCCCCAGATACATCACCGCGATCCGGTCGCTGATGTGCCGGACGACCGACAGGTCGTGGGTGATGAAGAGGTAGGTGAGGTGGAGGTCCTCCTGGAGGTCGATCAGCAGGTTGAGCATCTGAGCCTGGATCGACACGTCGAGCGCCGAGACCGGCTCGTCACAGATCAGGAGCCTCGGGCGCAGCGCGAGCGCGCGGGCAAGGCCGATGCGCTGGCGCTGACCTCCGGAGAAGTCGGCCGGAAACCTGTTGTAGTGCTCGGGGTTGAGGCCGACGAGCTCCATCAGGTCCTGGACCCGATGTGCGCGCTCCTTGGCCGACATCGACCGGCCGTCGGTGTCGCCGTGGATCGCCAGCGGGTCTCCGATGATGGAGCCGACTCGTCGCCTCGGGTTCAGCGAGCCGTACGGGTCCTGGAAGACCATCTGGATCTCCCGCCGCACAGGTCGGAGGCGGCGCCGGCTCGACGCCGTGATGTCGGTGCCGTCGAAGCTGATCGAACCTGACGTGACGTCGTAGAGCCGGGCGAGGCAGCGCGCGAGCGTCGACTTCCCGCAGCCGGTCTCGCCGACGAGCCCGAGGGTCTCCCCACGCCGGATCTCCAGGGAGACCCCGCTCACCGCGTGCACGACCTCGCGGCTGCGCCGCCACGGGCTTGAGGCGCCGACCGGGAACTCCTTCACGACGTCGGAGGCGACCAGGAGCGGTGCAGCGAGGTCATGCTCGCGCCTGCCCGAGGCGTCGACGGCAGCGGTGCTCATGCGGGTTGCTCGTGTGGTGAGGTGACGCGCGCCTCGCGTGAGGCGACACGCTCGTCGCGCGAGGCGATGTCGCTCGGCAGCCAGCAGGCCGACTCGTGGTCGGAGCGCCCGAAGACCGGTGCCAGCCACGGCGTCTGCGTGCAGCGGTCGAAGGCGTAGGCACATCGCGGTCGGAACGGGCAGCCCTCCGGCGGCGTGATCAGACTCGGCGGTGAGCCGGGGATCGGGGTCAGCCGCCCCCGGCCCGGTGCTCGCGAGGGGAGCGAGGCGAGCAGGCCCTCGGTGTAGGGGTGGTGGAACCGGTAGAAGAGCTCGTGGCGGGCGGCCCGCTCCATCACCTGGCCGGCATACATCACCACGATCTCGTCGGCTACTTCCGCGACCACCCCGAGGTCGTGGGTGATCAGGATGATGGCGGTGCCGAGCTCACGCTGCACGTCCTGCAGCACGGTGAGGATCTGCGCCTGCACGGTGACGTCGAGCGCCGTCGTCGGTTCGTCGGCGATCAGCAGCGCGGGGTCCAGGGCGATCGACATCGCGATCATCGCGCGCTGGCGCATGCCGCCCGAGAACTGGTGGGGGTAGTCGTCGACCCGCAGATCGGCCTGCGGGATGCCGACGAGTGCGAGAAGCTCGACGGCACGACGTCGGGCGGCTCGACGGGAGATGCCGCGGTCGTGCGCGCGGATCATCTCGACGATCTGCCAGCCGACCGTGTAGTACGGGTGGAGGCTGGTCAGCGGATCTTGGAAGATCATCCCGATCCTCGCCCCGCGCACTGCCTCGAGCTGCTTCGTCGTCGCGGTGAGCAGGTCCTCGCCGTCGAACACGGCGGACCCCGAGATCTGCGCTCCTCGGGTGAGGCCGGTGACGGTCTGGGTCGCAACGCTCTTGCCGGAGCCGGACTCGCCGACGACGGCGAGCGTCCGACCGGCCTCCACGGCGAACGAGACGCCGCGTACGGCGTGCACGACGCCGTCAGGAGTCGGGAAGCCTACGTGCAGGTCAGTGACCTCGAGCAGCGTCATCGGTGGCTCCT
>NZ_JARBCJ010000149.1:0-8751 GCF_028803055.1 Mumia sp. | reverse complement strand
CCCAGGAGCCGGTGGGCTCGCGGGCGCTCGTCGACCGCCATCAGCTGGGTGTGTCGCCGGCGACGGTCCGCAACGACATGGCGATCCTCGAGGAGCACGGGTTCATCGCCCAGCCGCACACCAGCGCGGGCCGGATCCCGACCGACAAGGGCTACCGCCTCTTCGTCGACCGGCTTGCCTCCGTCCGGCGGCTGAGTCCTCCCGAACGCCGTGCGATCGAGTCGTTCCTCGACGGCGCGGTCGACGTCGACGACGTCGTCCAGCGCAGTGTCCGGCTGCTCTCTCAGCTGACCCACCAGGTCGCGCTCGTGCAGTACCCCTCCCTGACCCGCTCGACCGTCCGTCACGTCGAGCTGGTCCCGATGGAGCGCGGCCGCATCCTGCTGGTGCTGATCACCAGCTCCGGACGTGTCGACCAGCGCATCGTGGAGCTCCCCGAAGAGCCGTCCGAGATGCTCCTCGCGGACTTGCGAGCGCGGATGATCGGCGCCGCGGTCGGGCAGCGGCTGCCGGACGCCTCGGCATCGGTGGCCGACCTCATCACGACCTTCCGTCCCGAGGAGCAGCCCATCGCCACCGCTGTCGTCGCGACGCTCACCCGGGCGTTCTCCGACGAGCGGGCCGACGAACGCGTTGCCGTGGGCGGGGCCGCCAACCTCGCCCGGTTCGGCACCGACTTCGACACCTCGATCAAGCCGGTCCTCGAGGCGCTCGAGGAGCACGTGGTGCTGCTCAAGCTCCTCGGCGAGGCCACCTCTCCGACCACGCTCACCGTCCGCATCGGCACGGAGGTTCCGTACGAGGAGCTCTCGGCGACCTCCCTCGTGGCCACCGCGTACGGCACCGACGACGAGCCGCTCGCCACCCTCGGCGTCGTCGGGCCCACCAGGATGGACTACCCCGGCACCATGGCGGCGGTACGCGCCGTCGCACGCTATGTCGGCCAGACCCTCAGCGACTGAGAGACAGACAACGACGCATGAGCCAGAACTACTACGAGACCCTCGGTGTGAGTCGCGACGCGACTCCGGAGGAGATCAAGAAGGCGTACCGGAGGCTGGCGCGCAGCCTGCACCCGGACGTGAATCCAGACCCTGAGGCGCAGGAGCGGTTCAAGACCGTCACCGTCGCCTACGAGGTGCTCTCCGACGTGGACAAGCGGTCGTTCTACGACCGCGGAGGCGATCCCCTCGCCGGTGCGGGTGCCAGCGGCGGCTTCGGCGCCGGCTTCTCGTTCAACGACATCATGGACGCGTTCTTCGGGCAGCAGACCCAGCGCGGCCCACGTGGTCGTGCCCGGCGCGGCAACGACGCCTTGATCCGCATCGGCGTCCAGCTGGCCGAGGCGGCCTTCGGGACCACGCGCGAGCTCAAGGTCGACACCGCCGTGGTCTGCTCGACCTGTCACGGCAACGGCTCGGCCGACGGCGCGGAGCCGATCACCTGCCAGACGTGCCGCGGGCACGGCGAGGTGCAGCACGTGCAGCGGTCGTTCCTCGGAGACATCCGTACGGCCCGCCCCTGCCCGACCTGCCAGGGCTACGGCACCGTGATCGCGAACCCGTGCGAGGAGTGCTCCGGTGACGGCCGGGTCCGCGCCCGTCGCACGCTGACCATCAAGGTGCCCGCCGGCGTGGACAGCGGCACCCGGATCCAGCTGACCGGCGAGGGTGAGGTCGGCCCCGGCGGCGGTCCCGCCGCCGACCTGTACGTCGAGGTCGAGGTGGAGCCGCACGACGTCTTCACCCGCTCCGACGACGACCTCTACTGCGACGTCCGGGTCCCCATGACCGCTGCGGCGCTCGGCACTCAGATCGACCTGCCGACGCTCGAGGCCGACACCGGTGTCCCGGCCGAGGAGGCCACGATCGGCTTCGACATCGTCCCCGGCACCCAGTCCGGCGAGACGGTCACGATCCGCGGTCGCGGCGTCCCGCACCTGCGCGGGGTCGGACGCGGTGACCTCAAGGTCCGCGTGGTCGTCGAGACACCCACCAAGCTCGACGACCGGCAGCGCGAGCTGCTCGGCCTCCTCGCCACCGAGCGGGGCGAGGAGCTGGTCGAGGGCGAGTTCGCCGCACCGCACCGGCGGGTGTTCGACCGCATCCGGGACGCCTTCCGCTGATCGGAGCCACCGAGGCGGCACCCGGCGGTCGAGATCGTGCTTTCGTGCGACCGCCGATGCCGCCTACGATGGACGAGTCCGAACTCACAGAAGGAGAACTGCTCCCGCGGGAGCGCCGATGACTACGCCTGAACCCTTGCAGCACATGGTCACGATCCCGGCGAGCATCCCCATGGTGTCGCTGCTGGGCCCCACCGACGAGTTCCTGCGCCTGATCGAGGCCAGCTTCGACGCTGACATCCACGTCCGCGGCAACCAGGTCTCCATCCGCGCGACGGCCGCGGAGTCGGCGATGGTCGAGCGTCTCCTCGAGGAGCTCGTGACCATGATCCGAACCGGTCAGGGCCTGACGCCCGAGACGATCGAGCGGAGCATCGCGATCCTCCGGGCTGAGACCGAAGAGCGCCCCGCCGACGTGCTGAGCCTCAATATCCTCTCCAACCGCGGCCGTACGATCCGCCCCAAGACGCTCAACCAGAAGCGCTACGTGGACGCGATCGACCGACAGACGATCGTCTTCGGGATCGGTCCGGCGGGTACGGGCAAGACCTATCTCGCCATGGCCAAGGCCGTCCAGGCCCTGCAGGCGAAGGAGGTCAACCGGATCATCCTCACGCGTCCTGCCGTCGAGGCCGGCGAGAACCTCGGCTTCCTGCCGGGCACGCTGAGCGAGAAGATCGATCCCTACCTCCGGCCGCTGTACGACGCCCTCCACGACATGCTGGATCCCGAGACGATCCCCAAGCTGCTCGCGGCCGGGACGATCGAGGTCGCACCGCTGGCGTACATGCGCGGGCGGACCCTCAACGACGCCTTCATCATCCTCGACGAGGCACAGAACACCTCGCCGGAGCAGATGAAGATGTTCCTCACGCGCCTGGGATTCGGTTCCAAGATGGTCGTGACCGGCGACGTGACCCAGATCGATCTCCCCAACGGCCAGCGCAGCGGGCTGAGGATCGTCCGCGAGATCCTGGACGGCGTCAAGGACATCTCGTTCCCGGTGCTGACCTCGGCCGACGTGGTTCGTCACAAGCTGGTCGGCCGTATCGTCGCCGCCTACGACGAGTACGAGGGTGAGGGCGAGAGTCGTGAACGTCGACATTCTTGACGAGTCGAGCTTTCGTGATGCCGACGGGGCCCCCGTCGACATCGAGCGCCTGACCCGCCTGTCGCGGTTCGTGATGGAGCAGATGCGACTGGCGCCCGCGACGGAGATGACGATGATCGTCGTCGACGCCGGCACGATGACCGAGTACAACGAGAAGTGGATGGACAAGACAGGCCCCACCGACGTCCTGTCCTTCCCGATGGACGAGCTCCGACCCGGCACCGACGACCTGGAGGCCGAAGAGGGATACCTCGGCGACATGGTGCTGTGCCCCGAGGTCGCCACGGCCGACGCCGAGGCCGAGGGCCTGGTCCTCGCCGACCACCTCGAGCTGTTGACGGTGCACGGGATCCTTCACCTGCTGGGCTATGACCACGCCGAGCCCGAGGAGTACGAGGAGATGTTCGCGCTGCAGGACGCGCTGCTCGCGCGCTGGCGCGACGGCGGACGCACGACGGAGGAGGCGCAGTCGTGAGCTCCGACGTGTGGCTGGTGGTGTCGGCGATCGTGCTGGTGGTCCTCGCGGGGCTCCTCGCGAGCATGGACGCCGCCATCTCGACCTTCTCCAAGGCGCGCGCCGACGAGCTCGTCGCCGAGGGCCGCTCCGGAGCGGCGAGGATCGCCAAGATCGTCCGCGATCCCGCCCCGTACATCAACACCGCGCTGTTCCTCCGCATCCTCGCCGAGACGGGCGCGGTCGTGATGGTGGCGGTCGTCTTCGTCCACGCTCTCGACGGGCAGTGGGAGCAGGTGGTCGTCGCGACCCTGGTCATGGCGGTCGTGTCGTTCGTGGCGATCGGAGTCGGTCCGCGCACGCTCGGGCGCCAGAACTCCGAACGCGTCGCGCTGCTGTCCGCCGCACCGCTGGCCGCCATCACCCGGATCCTCGGGCCGGTGCCGCGGCTGCTGATCATGGTCGGCAACGCGCTGACGCCGGGCAAGGGGTTCCGGGAAGGGCCGTTCTCCTCCGAGGCCGAGCTGCGCGAGCTCGTCGACCTGGCAGAGCAGAGCGCGCTCATCGAGTCCGACGAGCGTCAGATGATCCACTCGGTCTTCGAGCTCGGCGACACGGTCGTGCGCGAGGTGATGGTGCCTCGGACCGACGTGGTGTTCATCGAGCGCACCAAGACCCTTCGCCAGGCCATGTCGCTCGCGCTGCGCAGCGGCTACTCCCGCATCCCGGTGACCGGCGAGAGCCTCGACGACGTCGTCGGCATGGCCTACCTCAAGGACATCACCAAGCGGGTCTTCGACAACCGTGACGCCGAGACCACCGAGCGGGTGGAGTCGGTCATGCGGCCGTGCTCCTACGTGCCCGACTCCAAGCCCGCGGCCGACCTGCTGCGCGGGATGCAGTCGGAGCGGACACACGTGGCGATCGTCGTCGACGAGTACGGCGGCACCGCCGGGATGGTGACGATCGAGGACATCCTCGAGGAGATCGTCGGTGAGATCACCGACGAGTACGACGCGCCGCCGGAGGACGTCGAGCACCTCTCCAACGGCTCGGTGCGGATCAGCGCTCGTTATGACGTCGACGATCTTCAGCACCTCTTCGGCGTCCCCATCGAGGACGACGACGTCGACTCCGTCGGTGGTCTCATGGCGAAGCACCTCGGCAAGGTCCCGATCGCCGGCAGCGAGGTGTTGCTCGACGGCCTGCGCTTCGTCGCCGAGGCGCCTCGCGGACGCCGCAACCGCATCGGCACGGTCCTGGTCAGCCGCGAGGAGACCGAGGACGACTCCGCGGAGTCGGTCGGCGCGGCCGCGTCCGGCTGAGGGCTCGCCGATACCCTGGCTCCATGGCATCCGCACCGCTTGGCGTCGACGACCCCGAGGACCTCAAGATCCTGACCCTCGCACGCGCCACCCGCGCCCGCACCCGGGCGGCAGAGGGCGCCTCGGTCCGCGACCGTGACGGACGCACCTACGCTGCCTCGACCGTCGACCTCCCGTCGCTGCAGCTGTCCGCGCTGAGTCTCGCGGTCGCGATGGCGGTGTCGTCGGGTGCGACCGGTCTCGAGGCGGTGGCGGTGAGCACCGACGCCGACGGCGTACGCGACGAGGACCTCGCCGTCGTCCGCGACCTCGCGGGCAGCGGCGTGCCGGTCCTGGTCGCCGACGCCCAGGGCTCGGCCCAGCGTGTGGTGCAGTCGTGAGCGCCTTCCGGTCCGGCTTCGCGTGCTTCGTCGGGCGGCCCAACGCCGGCAAGTCGACCCTCACCAACGCGCTCGTCGGTGACAAGGTCGCGATCACCTCATCGCGTCCCCAGACCACCCGGCACGTGATCCGAGGTCTCGTCCACACGCCCGACGCGCAGCTGATCCTGGTGGACACCCCAGGCCTGCACCGGCCCCGCACGTTGCTGGGCGAGCGCCTCAACGATCTCGTTCGGAGCACGTGGGGCGAGGTGGACGTGGTGGGCGTGTGCCTGCCCGCCGACGAGAAGATCGGCCCCGGCGACCGCTACCTGATCGGCGAGCTGGCCAAGATCCGCCGGACGCCGATGATCGCGGTCGCCACCAAGACCGACAAGGTCGCCCCCGAGCGGCTCATGGCACACCTCGCCGACATCGCCACGACCGGCGAGGAGCTGGGCGTGGAGTGGCGGCACATCGTGCCGGTGTCGGCGAAGTCGGGCTACCAGGTCGCGCACCTTCGTGACCTGCTGATCGACGAGCTGCCCGAGGGTGTCCCTCTGTATCCGGAGGGTCAGCTGACGGACGAGCCGGAGGAGACTCTGGTCGCCGAGGTGATCCGCGAGGCGTCGCTCGAGGGCGTCCGAGACGAGCTGCCGCACTCGATCGCGGTCGTCATCGAGGAGATGGTGCCCCGCGAGGACCGCCCGGAGGACCGGCCGCTCGTCGACGTCCGCGCGACCATCTTCGTCGAACGCGACAGCCAGAAGGGCATCGTGATCGGCAAGGGCGGATCGAGGCTGCGTCAGATCGGGTCGGACTCGCGCGGCCAGATCGAGCGGATCCTCGGCACCCCGGTCTTCCTCGACCTGCGGGTCAAGGTGGCAAAAGACTGGCAGCGCGACCCCAAGCAGCTGCGGCGCCTCGGCTTCTGAGGCGGCTCGCCGCCTACTTGCGGGTCTTGGCGAAGCAGACGCCCCAGCGCTCTCCGCGCTGCCAGGCCGTACGACTGGGCGAGATGTAGCCGTAGTCGAAGGATCCCCTGGTGTCGAGGTAGCGCCGAACCCCGGCCGGGCAACGGTCGCGCATGGTGGCCTGGACCTTCTTGGCGCCGGGGTACTTGGCCTTGGGGGCGCCGAGCTTGACGCTGTCGACCCCGCGCCACTGGTGCTTGGTCGTGCACGGCACGGTCCCTGTTGCCACGCGGATGTCGCCTCGGACGCACTGCATGTAGCGCGACGACGCGCGCCCCTTCAACGCCCCCTTGGTCTTGCCCGGGACGGCAGCGAGCCGGGTCGGGGAGGCGGGCAGCACGAGGTCGCAGCGCATCCAGCCGGCCCCGGCGGCGGTCTGGGCCGCACTGGGCACGCCCACGATGAAGTCGAACTGGGACCGCTTGAAGGTCGACTGGTCGGCCCCGAGGTGAGCGATCACCGCCTTCTCGCAGATGCCCCGCGCCGACCCCAGGATGCGGGTGGTGTCGTACGCGGTGACCGCGGAGCGGACCGCCGTCGGCATCGAGCGGACGAGGTAGGTGACGGAGGTGGCTCCCGAGCAGGAGACCGGAGCGACGTCGTCGTCGCTCACGCGGAGGGCGGCGTCGACCGGACCCGGCTTGCGGCACTCACCGATCTTGGGCAGGACCACCGCCGGCGTCGAAGGCGTCGCCGAAGGGGCCGGGGTCCCAGTGGTCGGCGGCAAGGTGCGCAGTGGCGGGTCCTCGGGCGAGGTCACGCTCGTGGAGTCTTCGTCGGTCGCGAGGTCGGTCGCCGACCCGCACGCTGTGACGAGGACGAGCGCTCCGGCGCCGAGCGCGGCGAGCGCGAGGTCGCGGGTGCGGAGGCGGCGGGCAGCCGTCACGGGAGGTCCTTCCGGGGGGTTCGACGGCACGACGGGTGCCAGTCTACGGGGGTGGGGCACCCGAGCCGTCCGTTGCGAGGTGACTCACCTGCGCGTACGGGTCCAGCAGAGTCCGAAGCGCTGCCCCTGGGACCAGGCCGCGCGGTCGGGTGGAAGCCAGCCGACCTCGATGTCACGGGTGCTGTTGTCAGTGAACGCACGGGCAGCGCCCTCGCAGCGACCGAGCACCTCACCGCGGATGGAGGGGCCGGGGAACGGCGTGCGGGCCGTTCCTAGCCGGCGGGCCGCGACGGCGCGCCACGTGTGGGGGAGGGCACACACCCGGCCACCCCGTCCTGCCCGGGCCCCGGCCAGATCGGTCCGCGCGCACCGGCCGTAGCGGTCGAGTGCGCTGTCGCGCCGCAGGAGGCCCGCGGCCTGGGCCGGCAGCCTCATGAGGGTGGTGTCCGTCCGGGACACGGCGAGGTCGCAGCGCAACCAGCGTGCGCCGGCGTCGAGGTCCTGGTCGCTCGGGACGAACCACGCCGACCGGACCCGAGACAGCGCCAGCCGTGCCGGCGTGGCGCGGACGAACGTGCGCAGCGCAGCGCGGCACCGGCGCTCGGCGTTGGCGGCGAGGGCGGTCGCGTCGATCGGCTCGGTGATGCCTGACAGGCTCGTCACGAGGTACGTGACGGTGGTGTGCGGCTGCGTGCACGGGACCGGGGCGACCCCGACCTGGGCCTCGGCGAGCTGGGGGGCGGAGAGCCGGTAGCAGGCGCCGGCGATCGGCTCGGGCGCCGTCGTCGGGCTCGGCGACGCGCTCGGGGAGTCGCCGGTCGCACGCGATCCCGGGTCGTCGGACCCGTCGCCCCCGGTGCATGCCGACAGGGTGATGGCCGACGCCGCGACCAGAGCGACGACGGCACGACCGGCGACGGGCGTCCGAGCGGGCACCCCTCCACCGTAGGAGCCGGGGCCGTTCCCGGCATCACGCCGAGAGCAGCGCGGCCACGGTCGCGCCCAGCTCGTACGCCTGACCCTTCTCCCGCTCGCCCACGTCGCCCATGACGTCGAGGACCGCGGCGGACTGCGACCAGGGCAGCGCCCCGACGATCGACTGCACGGCTCGGACGGCGCCGGTGGTGTCGTAGCGACCGTGGACCCACAGGCCGTACGGCTTGGTCCGTCGGGGAGGGCCGTCGGAGGTGGCGCCACCCGCCGAGCCGTCGTCGGTCAGCGCTCCTCCCGCCTCCAGGAAGATCGTGTCGAAGAAGTGCTTCAACGCCCCTGACATGTAGCCGAAGTTGGCCGGCGTCCCGAGGACGTACCCGTCGGCGGCGAGAACGTCGGACGCCGACGCCTCGAGCGCGGGCCGCACCACGACGTCGACGCCCTCGATGCTCGGGTCTCGCGCGCCCTCGATGACCGCGTCGGCGAGCGAGCGGACGGTGGGGGTCGGGGCGTGGTGCACGAGCAGCAGGGTTGCCACCTGGCGAGACTAGCGTCGGCGTGGGCTATGCTGCCGGTAGCCATGT
>NZ_JARBCJ010000148.1:0-8833 GCF_028803055.1 Mumia sp. | reverse complement strand
CCGTGGGACGGACACCCGCACCGACGCCCACGGCGTGCTCGTCAAGAAGCCGGTGATGGCCACCCGTGACCTCCGGTTCTTCGACGCCGCCGCTCCCCCGCTCCTCGCCGACGGCCAGCCCCGCCGCGGATTGTCGGTCGTCGCGGCGTTGAGCGCACGGCTCGTCCACGAGAACCGTCGTTCGAGCGGCTCGTGGCGGCAGTGGTACGAGCACGGCGTGCCGGTGACCGTCCTGGAGCCGTTCACCGCCGACGGGAGCACCGGGACGACGGTGCGCTTCTGGCCGGCGCCCGCGCTTGCGGCGCTCTCCGCTGACGCTCTCGAGACACTGGCCCGGGCTGGTGGACCGGACCTGAGGGTCGAGCTCGTCATCGACGGCCTGCCCCGCGAACCGCGTGAGGCTCCCTGACGCCGGTCAGCGCCGGGTGATCGCGTCGAACAGCCCCTGGGCGGTGCTGTGCGCCTCGAAGAGCCCGCCGACGTGCTCGCGGGTCCCGCGCAACGGCTCCATGGTCGGGACGCGCTGGAGGGTGTCCCGGCCTGGGAGGTCGAAGATCACGGAGTCCCACGAGGCCGCCGCGACCGACTCCGGATAGCGGGTGAGGCACTGTCCTCGGAAGTAGGCGCGGGTGTCCTCGGGCGGCTGCGTGACCGCCCTCTCGATCTCGGTGTCGGAGAGCAGGCGCTTCATCCGGCCGGTGCGGACGAGCTGGTGGTACAGGCCCTTCGTGGGTCGGAGATCGGCGTACTGGAGGTCGACGAGGTGGAGCTTTGCGTGGTCCCAGTCGAGCGAGTCGCGCTCGCGGTAGGACTCCAGGAGTGCCAGCTTGGCCACCCAGTCGAGCTCGTCCCGGAGCTGGAACGGGTCCTCGGCGAGCCGGGTCAGCACCGACTCCCAGCGGTCCAGGACGTCCTTGGTCTGTCCTGCAGCCGGGTCGTCTCCGTCATGGCCCCGCGCGACGAAGGCCTGGGCCTTCTCGAGATAGCTCCACTGGAGGTCGAGCGCCGTGATGGTCCGACCGTCCGCGAGCTCCACCGCGGTGCGCAGAGACACGTCGTGGGAGATGGCGTGCAGCGCGTTGACCGGTTGCGCCAGCTCGAGACCGCTCGAGAGCTCGCCGGACTCGATCATCGCCAGCACCAGCGAGGTGGCGCCCATCTTGAGGTAGCCGGCGATCTCCGACATGTTGGCGTCGCCGATGATGACGTGGAGGCGGCGATATTTAGAGGGGTCGGCGTGCGGCTCGTCGCGGGTGTTGATGATCGGCCGCTTGAGCGTCGTCTCGAGGCCCACGCCGACCTCGAAGTAGTCGGCGCGCTGGCTGATCTGGAAGCCGCTCTCGGACCCGTCCTGCTGGCGTCCGACGCGGCCTGCTCCGCAGATGACCTGCCGGGAGACGAAGAACGGCGTCAGATGCTCCACGATCGCGCCGAACGGCACGTCTCGCCGCATGAGGTAGTTCTCGTGGGAGCCGTACGAGGCGCCCTTGTTGTCGACGTTGTTCTTGTAGAGGAGCAGGCCCGGGGATCCCGGGAGCTGCGAGGCCAGGTCGGCGCCGCGCTGCATGACGAGCTCGCCGGCCTTCTCCCACAGCACGACGTCGCGGGGGTTGGTGCACTCGGGAGTGGAGTATTCGGGGTGGGCGTGGTCGACGTAGAGGCGGGCACCGTTGGTCAGGATCACGTTGGCGAGGCCAAGATCCTCGTCGGTCAGCTGCGTCGAGTCGGCACGATCGCGGCTGAGGTCGAAGCCGCGCGCGTCGCGCAGGGGGTTTTCTTCTTCGAAGTCCCAGCGGGCGCGGCGCGTCAGCCCGTGGGCGCTCGCGTAGGCGTTGACGACCTGGGTCGAGGCCACCATCTGGTTGGCCGTGGGCTGACCCTTGACCGAGATGCCGTACTCGACCTCGGAACCCATCACCCGTCGCACCGTCATGTCGCCAGCCTAGCCAGTGTGACCGACGCCGCCCCGGAACCGCGCTGTCATGATGGCGGCGTGGACGAGATCGTGGCGCTGTACAGCAGGGACGGACGACCGGCCGGGTCGGCTCCGCGGTCGCGTGTCCGGGCCGAGAACCTTCACCACGCGGCCACCGCCGTGGTCGTCCTCGATCCCGCGGGACAGGTCTACGTGCACCGGCGCACCACGTCCAAGGACGTCTTCCCTGGCATGTACGACGTGTGCGCGGGCGGCGTCCTTCTCGCGGACGAGGCCCCCTGTGACGGCGCCGTCCGCGAGCTCGCCGAGGAGCTCGGGATCACCGCGGCCCCGCTCCAGCCGATCTTCACCGGCCGGTACGAGGACGAGCACACCTCGTACGAGGCGTTCGGCTACCTCGTCGAGGGATGGGACGGCCCGGTCCGCTGGCAGCCGGAGGAGGTCGCCTGGGGCGGATGGATGCCGCTGACCGAGGTCGTGCGCCGCCTCGGCGACCCGGCGTGGCCACTCGTGCCGGACTCCCGCGCACTGGTCGGACCCTGGCTTCGCGCCCGTCAGTCCTCGTCGGTGCGGTAGCCGAGGTTGGGCGAGAGCCACTTCTCTGCCTCGGCGACCGTCCAGCCCTTGCGCGCGGCATAGTCCTCGACCTGGTCGCGACCGATGCGACCCAGCACGAAGTACTGCGACTCCGGGTGCGAGAAGTAGAGACCGCTGACGGCCGCACCAGGCCACATCGCCATGCTGTCGGTCAGCTCGATCCCGGCGTTCTTCTCGACGTCGAGGAGCTCCCAGATCGTCTGCTTCTCGGTGTGCTCCGGACAGGCAGGGTATCCAGGGGCAGGCCGGATGCCGACGTAACCCTCCTTGATCAGCGCCTCGTTCGTCAGCGCCTCGTCCGGCGCATAGCCCCAGAACTCCTTGCGGACCCGCTCGTGCAGGCGCTCGGCGAAGGCCTCCGCGAGCCGGTCGGCCAGCGACTCCAGGAGGATCGCGCTGTAGTCGTCGAGGTTCTTCTTGAACTCGGCGGCCTTCTCGGACACGCCGAGCCCCGCGGTCACCGCGAAGGCACCGACGTAGTCACGCAGCCCGGTCGCCTTCGGAGCGACGAAGTCGGCGAGCGACTTGCGCGGGGATCCCTCTCGCCCCTCGCCCTGCTGGCGGAGCGTGTGCAAGGTCGTCAGCACCTCGCTCCGCGACTCGTCGGTATAGACCTCGATGTCGTCGCCAGGCACCTGGCTGGCCGGGAAGAGACCGAACACCCCGTTGGCGCGGACCCACTTCTCGGCGACGATCTGGTCGAGCATCACCTGGGCGTCGTCGTAGAGCTTGCGGGCGGCCTCGCCGGTCGACGGGTTGTTGAGGATGTCGGGGAACTTGCCGCGCATCTCCCACGCGTTGAAGAACGGCTGCCAGTCGATGTAGCCGCGCAGCTCCTCGAGCGAGTAGTCGGTGAGCGTGCGGACGAGCTGGACGTGCCCGTCGTGGCGGTGGTCGCACCCGGCACCCGAGCACACGTCGCGCGCCTGCTGGAGCAGCATGTGCGGACGTGGAGGCCGGTAGTCGCTCCAGTCGATCGGTGTCGCCTGCGCGCGGGCCTTCTCGAGCGGGAGCAGCGACCGGCTGCTCTGCCGCGCCGCGTGGCGCTCTCGCAGCGCCTCGTAGTCGGCCTCGGTCTCGGCGAGGAGCCGCGGCCGCTGGTCATCGGACAGCAGGGCCGCGACGACAGGTACCGAGCGCGAGGCGTCCTTCACCCAGATGACCGGACCGTGGTACTTCTTGTCGACCTTGACCGCCGTGTGGGCGCGCGACGTCGTCGCACCGCCGATGAGCAGCGGGATGTCGAAGCCCTGCCGCTCCATCTCGCCGGCGAGGTTGACCATCTCGTCGAGCGACGGCGTGATCAGGCCCGAGAGCCCGATCACGTCGGCACCTTCGGCCTTCGCGGCGTCGAGGATCTTCTGAGCCGGCACCATCACGCCAAGATCGACGACGTCGTAGTTGTTGCACTGGAGGACGACGCCGACGATGTTCTTGCCGATGTCGTGGACGTCGCCCTTGACCGTCGCCATGACCACCTTGCCGTTGGTCCGCTCGACCTCACCCGGTTGACGCTCGGCCTCGATGAACGGGATCAGGTGCGCCACCGCCTTCTTCATGACGCGCGCCGACTTCACCACCTGCGGCAGGAACATCTTGCCCTCGCCGAACAGGTCGCCCACGACGTTCATCCCGGCCATCAGCGGGCCTTCGATGACCTCGATCGGCCGGCCCCCGCGCGCGGCGATGACCTGGCGCAGCTCCTCCGTGTCGGACTCGGCGTACGTGTCGATGCCCTTCACGAGCGCGTGGGTGATCCGCTCCCCCACCGGCAGGGACCGCCACTCCTCGTTGGCGACCTCTCTGACCGCGCCGTCCCCGGCGAAGTCGGCCGCGATGTCGAGCAGCCTCTCGGTGGCGTCCGGCCTGCGGTTGAGGACGACGTCCTCGATGCGGTCGCGCAGCACCTCGGGCACCTCGGCGTAGACCTCGAGCGCACCGGCGTTCACGATGCCCATGTCCATCCCGGCACTGATCGCGTGATACAGGAACACGGCGTGGATGGCCTCGCGCACGGCGTTGTTGCCGCGGAACGAGAACGACACGTTGGACACCCCGCCCGACACCAGCGCGTGAGGAAGGTTCTGCTTGATCCAGCGGGTCGCCTCGATGAAGTCGACGCCGTATGCCGCGTGCTCCTCGATGCCGGTGGCGACGGCGAAGACGTTCGGGTCGAAGATGATGTCCTCGGCGGGGAAGCCCACGTCGTCGACGAGCAGGCGGTACGCACGCTCGCAGATCTCCTTGCGGCGCTCGAGGTTGTCGGCCTGGCCGTCCTCGTCGAAGGCCATGACGACGATCGCCGCACCGTAGCGGCGGCACAGCCGGGCGTGCTCGACGAAGGCCTCCTCCCCCTCCTTCATCGAGACGGAGTTGACGATCGGCTTGCCCTGGACGCACTTGAGACCAGCCTCGATCACCTCCCACTTGGAGGAGTCGACCATGATCGGGACACGACTGATGTCGGGCTCGGACGCGATGAGGTTGAGGAACCTCACCATCGCCTCCACCCCGTCGATCATGCCCTCGTCCATGTTGACGTCGATCACCTGCGCGCCGCTCTCGACCTGCTGGCGGGCCACGTCGAGCGCCGCCGAGTAGTCACCTGCCTTGATCAGGTTGCGGAAGCGGGCGGACCCGGTGATGTTGGTGCGCTCTCCGACGTTGACGAAGAGCGTGTCGTCGACGACGGTGACGGGCTCCAGACCGGCCAGCCGCAGCGCCGGCACGGCCGTCGGTGCGACCCGCGGCGTCTTGTCCGCCACCTCGCGCGCGATCGCCGCGATGTGCGCCGGCGTCGTCCCGCAGCAACCACCGACGAGGTTCACGAACCCTGCGTCGGCGAACTCGGCGAGGATCGCCGCCGTCTCGTCGGGTGCCTCGTCGTACTCACCGAAGGCGTTCGGGAGACCGGCGTTGGGGTAGCAGCTGACGAACGTGTCGGCGATCCGCGCGATCTCGGCGATGTAGGGCCGCATCTCCTTGGCCCCGAGCGCGCAGTTGAGGCCGACGAGCAGCGGCCGGGCGTGCCGGACCGAGTGCCAGAAGGCCTCGGTGACCTGCCCCGACAACGTACGGCCGGACGCGTCGGTGATCGTGCCGGAGATGATGATCGGCCACCGACGGCCGTGATCGGCGAACACGGTCTCGACGGCGAAGATGGCCGCCTTCGCGTTGAGCGTGTCGAAGATCGTCTCGATGGCGATGACGTCGGCACCGCCGTCGAGGAGGCCCCGGGTCGCGGTGGCGTACGCGTCGACCAGCTGGTCGTAGGTGACGTTGCGCGCGCCGGGGTCGTTCACGTCGGGTGAGATCGAGGCCGTGCGTGTGGTCGGCCCGAGCGCCCCGACGACGTATCGCGGACGTCCCGTCGCCTGCGCGACCTCGTCGGCGACCTCGCGCGCGAGCCGGGCCGACTCGTAGTTGAGCTCGTACGCGAGGTCTCCCATGCCGTAGTCGCTCAGCGAGATCGCGGTGGCGTTGAAGGTGTTGGTCTCGATGAGGTCGGCGCCGGCGTCGAGGTACTCGCGGTGGATGGCGGCGATGAGCTGGGGCTGCGTGAGAGTCAGCAGGTCGTTGTTGCCCTGCACGTCGGAGGGCCAGTCCTTGAAGCGCTCGCCGCGGTAGCCGGCCTCGTCGGGCCGGTCGCGCTGGATCGCGGTGCCCATCGCCCCGTCGAGCACCAGGATGCGCGACCGGAGTGCCTCAGTCAGCTCGTCGGTCGCGTCCGGACGGAGGTTGCTGCTCACGACGCATGCCCTTCCGAAATGGGGTGATTGGCGCAGGAGCGCCGGTTTCGAGACTAGTCGACGGACGGTCGCCCACGTCGCCCCCGCGGCGTGCGTCCGCCATGTGGACCCGCCGTCACAGCGGCGCCGCGGCGGCGTCAGGCGAGAGTCTTGCCGAGATAGAGCGAGAGCGGGTCGTCGGCGTAGTAACCGAACGGCTCTACGTCGGTGTAGCCCGACGAACGGTAGAGCGCGATCGCCTCCGGCTGCGGCCGCCCGGTCTCCAGGATGATCGCCCTCGCACCCGCTGCCGCCGCGGTCTCCTCCAGCCAGGCGAGCATCGCGCGGGCGTAGCCACGACCGCGCGCCCACTCACGGACGTACATCCGCTTGATCTCGGCGCGGTCGTCGCCCAAGCGCCTCCACCCGCCCGTCGCGACAGGAGTCCCGTCGGCGTACGCCACGGCGAACACTCCCCCGGGCCCGCGGAACTCGTCGGCGTCGGCGGGTCCCTGGTCAGGCGTGCCGTACCGCCGCGCGTACTCCGCCTGGACCTCGGAGACGAGCAGGACGGCGTCGGGATGGTCGTAGCCCACGACACGGATGTCGAGAGCGGACAGGATCGGAGGCACGCACTCCATTGTGCGGTGCCTCGGTCCAGCGGTCAGAGGTACTGCCCGGTGTTGGCGACGGTGTCGATGGACCGACCCGGCTCGCTGCCCTGCTTGCCGGAGATGAGCGTACGGATGAAGACGATCCGCTCGCCCTTCTTGCCCGAGATCCGCGCCCAGTCGTCGGGGTTGGTCGTGTTGGGCAGGTCTTCGTTCTCCTTGAACTCGTCGAGGCACGCCTGGAGCAGGTGCTGGACGCGCAGACCCTTCTGGCGCAGCTCGAGGAAGTCCTTGATCGCCATCTTCTTTGCCCGGTCGACGATGTTCTGGATCATCGCGCCGGAGTTGAAGTCCTTGAAGTAGAGGACTTCCTTGTCACCATTGGCGTAGGTGACCTCCAAGAATCGGTTCTCCTCGGACTCGGTGTACATCCGCTCGACGGTGCGCTGGATCATGCCGTTGACGCACGCCACCCGGTCACCACCGAACTCCCCGAGGTCGTCCTCGTGCAGCGGGAGGCTGGGCGTCAGGTACTTGGAGAAGATGTCGCGGGCGGACTCGGCGTCGGGCCGCTCGATCTTGATCTTCACGTCGAGACGACCTGGTCGCAAGATGGCGGGGTCGATCATGTCCTCGCGGTTGGAGGCACCGATGACGAGGACGTTCTCGAGGCCCTCGACGCCGTCGATCTCGCTCAGCAGCTGCGGCACGATCGTGTTCTCGACGTCGGAGGAGACGCCCGAGCCGCGGGTGCGGAACAGGGAGTCCATCTCGTCGAAGAAGACGATGACCGGCGTGCCCTCGCTCGCCTTCTCGCGTGCTCGCTGGAACACGAGCCGGATGTGGCGCTCGGTCTCGCCGACGTACTTGTTGAGCAGCTCGGGGCCCTTGATGTTGAGGAAGTAGGACCGGCCCTCCTCCCCCGTCTTGGCCGACACCTTCTTGGCGAGCGAGCTCGCGACCGCCTTCGCGATCAGCGTCTTGCCGCACCCGGGCGGGCCGTACAGAAGGACGCCCTTGGGCGGCTTGAGCTCGTGCTCGATGAAGATCTCCGGATAGAGGTAGGGCAGCTCGACCGCGTCGCGGATCGACTCGATCTGGCCCTGGAGGCCTCCGATGCTCGAGTAGTCGATGTCGGGGACCTCCTCCAGCACGAGCTCCTCCACCTCCGACTTCGGGACACGCTCGTAGACGTATCCGGCGCGGGAGTCGAGCAGGAGGGAGTCGCCGGCGCGCAGGCGCGTGTCCATGAGCGAGTCGGCGATGCGCGCGATCCGCTCCTCGTCGGCGTTGCCGATGACGAGCGCGCGCTCCCCGTCGGCGAGCAGCTCCTTGAGCATGACGACCTCGCCCACGGTCTCGTAGTCGAGCGCGGCGACGACGTTGAGGGCCTCGTTGAGGATGACCTCCTGACCGCGACGGAGATCCTCCGCCTCGACCGACGGGCTCACGTTGACGCGCAGCTTGCGGCCGCCGGTGAACACGTCGACGGTGTCGTCCTCGTTCTGCCGGATGAACGTGCCGAACCCCGTCGGCGGCTGCGCGAGCCTGTCGACCTCCTCCTTGAGCGAGAGGATCTGGTCGCGCGCCTCGCGGAGGGTGTCGCCGAGCCGGGCGTTCTGAGCGGTGACCGCGGCGAGGCGCGCCTCGGTCTCGGCGAGGCGGGCGTCGACGGTGCTGTCCGGGCGGCCGGTCGCGAGACGCCGACGGAGGTGCTCGACCTCGGCGCGCAGGTAGTCGATCTCGGCCTGCTGCTGGTGGGCGGTCTGCTCGTTCGCAGGCGGGCGCCGATCGGTGTGGTCGAACTCGCTCATGTCGTACCTCCCGCGAAGGCCGTGACACCGTCTGACCCGAACACCGCCGGGGTCGACCCGTGTGCGCGGCGTGTTGGCTCCTCGTACGACGACACTACCCGCCTGTGGTCGTCATCCGCTCGTACGAATCGGCGTTCTTACGATGAG
>NZ_JARBCJ010000147.1:0-8901 GCF_028803055.1 Mumia sp. | reverse complement strand
CGCCGCGACCGTCGCTGACGCGGTAGGTGCCCGCGCTGTGCCACGCCATCCGGATGATGAACGGCCCGTAGTGGCCGAAGTCGGCCGGCCACCAGTCCTGCGACGTCGTCAGGACCTGAGAGATGTCCTGCTTCACGGCGTCGAGATCGAGCGCACCGAACGCCGCGGCGTAGTCGAAGTCCTCGCCGAGCGGGTTGGCGACCGCAGGGTTCTTGGCGAGGATCTTGAGGTTGAGCTGGTTGGGCCACCAGGCACGGTTGCCGCTGCCACCCTGCGTCGGGTGGGCGGCCTTGCCGTGCGCCACGGGGCATCCGCCCGCGGGCTGATCCTCGTTGACCTCGCCGATGACGGCGTCGTGGTTCTCGGACATGTGTTCCTTTCCAGGGCTTGCTGAACTACGGGGTACTGCTGGGGGTGAAGGCGGGAGGGACGAGACGGATCACACGTCCTGAGCGGTGGTTGCGCACGAGGCGCACGTGCCCCAGAAGACGACCTCGGCCTCGTCGATCACGAAGCCGCGGTCGTCGGAGGCGTGCAGGCAGGGAGCCTCGCCGACGGCGCAGTCCACGTCGGCGATCGCTCCGCACGAGCGGCAGACGACGTGGTGGTGGTTGTCTCCGACCCGCGCCTCGTACCGGGCGACCGAGCCGGAGGGCTGGATGCGCCGGACGAGGCCGTGATCGGCCAGCGTGCGGAGCGAGTCGTACACCGCCTGGTGCGACACCGTCGGCAGACGGCGGCGTACGGCGGCGATGATCGTCTCGGTGTCGGCGTGGGGCGCCTCGTGCACGGCGGTCAGCACCGCGACCCGTGGCCGAGTCACGCGCAGCGTCGCCGCGCGGATCAGCAGCTCGATCTCGGGTGCGGGGGGCATGGGCTCAGTGTGGCTGCTTTTCTTGAATGAGTCAAAAAAAGGGTCCCGCAGCACAGCACGGCGGGGCTGACCCTCCCTCGTGCTGCCATGGACGGACGTCAGCAACCGACATGACGAACGCGGAGGTTCACTCATGACGAGACGATGGATGCGCATCGGCGTAGCAGCGGCGGGCTCCGTCCTGGCCGTCGGCCTGATCCCAGGGACGGCGCACGCGGCGACGACCGACGTGAAGGACCCGCGCGGCGATGCCCCGCGAGTCGCCGACATCACCAAGCTCCGGGTCAAGAACGGCGAACACCGGGTCACGGGTGTGCTCACCGTGCCTCACCACAAGAAGCGGAAGTACGCCGGGATCGACCTCATGATCCGGACGAAGGACAGCGGCCGTTGGGCCTACATCGTCTCGATCGCCCCTGCCGGCAACGGCCAGGCCGCCAAGAAGGGGCTCTTCTATCAGCGCGGCGACGATCCGGCCACGTCCCGGCGGCTGCCGTGCACCGGCATCAAGACCGCGTGGAAGAGCAAGAAGATCACGATCTCGGTCCCCGTCCGCTGCCTGACGGAGACCAGTGCCCGTCGAGTGCGGGCGCGCGCCGGGATCATCACCCGGCTCGAGCCGGGACACGACTGGTACGACGACCTCACCCGCTACAGCCGCTACGTCCGACGCGGCTGACGACACGGGTTGGACAAGGAAAACGAACGAGGAGGTTCACTCATGACGAGACGATGGATGCGCATCGGCGCAGTAGCGGCAGGGTCCGTCCTGGCCGTCGGCATGGTGCCGACCGCAGCACAGGCGGCGACCACCGACGTGAAGGACCCGCGCGGCGATGCCCCGCGGGTCGCCGACATCACCAAGCTGCGGGTCAAGAACGGCGACCACCGCGTCAGCGGTGTGCTGACGATCCCGAACCGCAACAAGAAGAAGCTCGCGATCACGGAGCTGAACATCAAGACCCGTGACAGCGGCCGCTGGGCCTACATCGTCTCGGTCAAGCGCAACCGCCAGGGCGCGGTGACCGGCAAGTCCCTCGGCTGGCAGCGCGGTGACGATCCGAGCAGTTACACACCGCTTCCCTGCAGCGGGATCAAGACGTCCTGGAACGGCAAGAAGACGACCATCTCGGTGCCCGTCCGCTGCCTGACCAAGACGACCCGCCCGCGCGTCAAGGTGCGTGCCGCGATCATCGCCCGCGTCGGCGAGGGTCACGACTGGTACGACGAGCGCACCCGCTACAGCCGCTACGTCAAGCGCGGCTGACCTCTCCTCCCCGATGTGTGCAGAACATCCAGGATCTCGGGCGTAAGACCTGGATGAACTGCACACATCGGGGACGGAACGCCCGCGACGTCAGGCGCGGTCGAGCGATCGCCTCAGGTCGGCGACCGCCTCCTCGATCTCGGGGGTGAGGGGGTGGTCGCCGAGCTCGTCCAAGGTGCGGGCCGCAGCCTCGGGGTCGTCGGCGCGGACCCAGAGCTCGGCGAGGTAGGCCAGCGCCTGCACCCGGTCCTCGATGGGACTCGCCTCGTCCTCACGGCGGATCGCGCCGGCGAGCAAGGTCGCCGCCTCCGCCGGGTCACCGTTCGAGTCGGCGAGCACCACCGCGTACGCGTACGCCGTCGCGAGCCGGCTCTCCTCCATGACGGGCTCCGCGATGCCGCGCGTGAAGCGGACCGCGTTGCCGCCCGGGTCGATCAGGCTGAATCCCGAGAGGCCGCGGGCGTTCTCGCGCAGGCGCGGTCGCGTGATCCGGGGGACACCGGACATCGGGAGCGTGTCGTAGCGCTCACGCAACCCGGCCGCGATCGCCTCGAACCACGGCTCGGTGTCGTCGACCAGGACGACGCACGTCCCGTACGAGCCGTCGGGATCGAACCCCTCCACGCCGAAGTAGTGGAGCTCCAGGCCGTCGCGCTCGACGGCGACGTACGGGTTGGGGCTGGACTGGCGAAAGGTCGTGGTGAACCCGAGGGCTTCGTAGAAGTCGGTGATGTCGTCGATCGAAGGGCAGGGCAGCAGCGGGATCGCGCGGACAGACATACCAGCAGCGTAGAACCCCGGCCCGTCTGGCCGCTCAGCCGGCCGTCAGCGCACGCACCACCGCGGACGGGGACGGGCGCCCCAGCTGCTCTGCCATCCAGGCACTCGTCTGCGCGAGCGCGGACAGGTCGACCCCGTGCGCCACGCCGAGCCCGTCGAGCATCCAGACCAGATCCTCGGTGGCGAGGTTGCCGGTCGCAGACTTCGCGTACGGACACCCGCCGAGCCCACCGGCGGAGGCGTCGAAGGTCGTGACGCCGCGGCGGAGTGCCGCGTACGTGTTGGCGAGCGCCTGCCCGTAGGTGTCGTGGAAGTGCAGGGCGATCCGGTCGAGTCCGACGCCCGCCTCCGCGAACGCGTCGAGCAGCACCTCGACATGGTGTGCGGTGCCGACGCCGATCGTGTCGCCGAGGCTGAGCTGGCTCGCGCCGAGGTCGAAGAGCCGCCGGCCCACGCCGACGACCTGCTCGACCGGCACCGCGCCCTCCCAGGGGTCGCCGAAGCACATGGAGACGTAGGCGCGCACGTCCAGCCCGGCCGCACGGGCGCGCCGTACGGTCGGCTCGAACATCGCGAACTGCGACTCGTACGTGCTGTTGAGGTTCTTCGCGGCGAACGTCTCCGTGGCGCTGGCAAAGACCGCGACGTGGGTGACGCCGGACTCGAGCGCGCGGTCGAGGCCGCGCTCGTTGGGGACGAGGACGGGGTACGGCACGGGGCCGTGCAGGTCGAGCCGCGCGACCAGGTCGGCGGCGTCAGCGAGCTGCGGGACCCATCGCGGGTGGACGAAGCTCGTCGCCTCGACGACCGGGAGTCCGGCGGCGGTCAGCCGCTCGACGAACGCGAGCTTGGTGTCGAGAGGGATCACGCCCGACTCGTTCTGCAGACCGTCGCGGGCACCGACCTCGTAGATCGTCACCCTCTCGGGCAGTGCCGGATCGCGGTGGACGGAGGGGAGACTCACGCCTGGTCCTCCACCCTGAACAGCAGCGCACCGAGCGCGACCTGGTCACCGGACGCGACCCCGACCCGGGTCACCACACCCGCGTACGGAGCCTTCAGCGCGATCTCCATCTTCATCGCCTCCACGACGCCGAGGACCTGGCCTTCGTCCACCGTCTCACCCTCGGCCGCCGAGACGGAGAGGACCGTGCCCGGCATCGGGGACACGATGTCGGCGTCGCCGGTCGCAGCGCCTACGCGGTCACGCGCCGGGTCCGGGTGACGGAACGTCCAGGACTGGCCCTGGTGGGCGACGGTCACGCTGCGGGGATCGACGACCGACGGCGCGTCGACGGCCGTGACTGCTTCGTACGACCCGGGCGTCAGGCTGACCTCCACCGGGTTGGCGTCGGCGTCGACGAGCGAGACCAGGACCGGAGCCGGGCTCGCCGCGGAGCGCCACCCGTCGGCGGCGCCGAACGGGTCGTCGGCCGGAGACACGTTCGCTCGGGCCCACGCCCGCGTCGCGGACTCACACGCCTGCGGCGGGACGTCGGGCCGTGTCGTCAGGTCTGCCGCCTCGGCCGAGTCGAGCCACGACGTGTGGACCGCCGCGGACCCGAAGGCGTCGGACGCCACCAGCCGTCGAAGGAAGCCGGTGTTGGTGGTGACGCCCAGCACGGCCGTCCGGTCGAGCGCGTCGACGAGTGCGGCGCGAGCGGTCTCGCGGTCCGGTCCGTGCGCGATCACCTTGCCCAGCATCGGGTCGTACGCGGTGGTGACCTCGGCGCCCGACTCGAGCGCCGCGTCGACACGCACGTGCTCGGGCCAGACGACGCGGTCGGCACGGCCCGCCTGCGGGAGGAATCCGGCGTAGGCGTCCTCGGCGTAGACGCGCGCCTCGATCGCGTGTCCGGTCGCGGCCACCTCGTCCTGGGCGATGTCGAGGGGGAGACCCTGCGCGACCCGCAGCTGGAGGTCGACGAGGTCCAGCCCGGTGATCGCCTCGGTCACCGGGTGCTCGACCTGGAGGCGCGTGTTCATCTCGAGGAAGGCGATCCGCTCCGCGTCGCCCTGGCCGTGCACGAGGAACTCGACCGTGCCGGCGTTCACGTAGCCGACCTCCTGCGACAGCGCGACCGCGGCCTCCGTCAGCCGGGCGCGCGTGGCGTCGGAGATCGTCGGGGCCGGGGCCTCCTCGAGCACCTTCTGGTGGCGGCGCTGGGCCGAGCAGTCGCGCTCGAAGAGGTGGAGGACGGTGCCGTGCTCGTCGCCGATCACCTGCACCTCGACGTGGCGGCCACGCTCGACGTACTCCTCGACGATGAGCGTGTCGTCGCCGAAGGCCGACGCGGCCTCACGGCGGGCGGCCGCGATCGCCTCGGCGAGGTCGGCGGGGTCGCGCACGACACGCATGCCCTTGCCGCCTCCACCGGCCGCGGCCTTGACCAGGACGGGATAGGCGTCGGCGGGGACCGTCGCCGGGTCATAGCGCTGGGTCACGGGCACGCCTGCCCGCTCGGCCACGTCACGCGCCCGGTCCTTGCGCCCCATCAGGTCGATGACCTCGGCGCTCGGTCCGATCCACACCAGGCCGGCGTCGGTGACCGACCGAGCCGCGTCGGCCCGCTCGGACAGGAACCCGTAGCCAGGGTGCACGGCCTGCGCACCACTGCGTCGAGCGGCGTCCAGGATCGCGTCGACGGAGAGGTAGGAGTCGACCCGCTCGACATGGTCTGCGAGGCGGACATGGGGCGCCAGGGCATCGGCGTCGGAGTGGACGGCGACCGCCCGCAGCCCGGCCGCCTGGAGGGCGCGGACGACGCGGACGGCGATCTCGCCGCGGTTGGCGACGAGCACGCTGGTGAATCGTGGGGTCATGGCACTCACATCCGGAAGACGCCGTAGTGGGGTTCGGGGATCGGCGCGTTGGACGACGCCTGGAGCGCCATGCCGAGGACGCGCCGGGTGTCGGCGGGGTCGATGATGCCGTCGTCCCAGAGCCGTGCGGTCGAGTAGTACGCAGAGCCCTGCGCCTCGTACTGGGCGCGGATCGGGGCCTTGAAGGCCTCCTCGTCGTCGGCCGACCACTCCTCGCCACGCGCCTCCACGCCGTCTCGCCGGACGGTCGCCAGCACCGAGGCGGCCTGCTCGCCGCCCATCACGGAGATCTTGGCGTTGGGCCACATCCAGAGGAAGCGAGGGTCGTACGCGCGTCCCGACATGCCGTAGTTGCCGGCGCCGTACGACCCGCCGATGACGACGGTGAACCGCGGGACGACCGAGGACGCGACGGCGGTCACGAGCTTGGCGCCGTCCTTGGCGATGCCGCCGTTCTCGTACTCGCGGCCGACCATGAAGCCGGTGATGTTCTGGAGGAACACCAACGGGACGCCGCGCTGGTTGGCGAGCTCGATGAAGTGCGCGCCCTTGAGGGACGACTCGGAGAACAAGATGCCGTTGTTGGCGACGATGGCGACCGGGTAGCCCCAGATGCGGGCGAACGCGCAGACCAGCGTCTCGCCGTACAGCGGCTTGAACTCGTGGAACGTCGAGCCGTCGACGAGGCGACGGATCACCTCGCGCACGTCGTACGGGGTGCGCGAGTCGGTCGGCACCACGTCGTACAGGGTCTCGGGGTCCTCGAGGGGCTCGACGACCTCCGTGCGCTCGAGGCTGGGAGGCGTCCGGCGCTCGAACGTCGCGACGATGCTGCGGACGATCGCCAAGGCGTGGGCGTCGTCGTCGGCGAGGTGGTCGACGACACCGGAGCGCCGGGCGTGGACCTCGCCGCCGCCCAGCTCCTCGGCAGTGACGACCTCCCCGGTCGCGGCCTTCACCAGCGGCGGGCCTCCCAGGAAGATCGTGCCCTGGTCCTTGACGATGACGGTCTCGTCGCTCATCGCCGGGACGTACGCGCCTCCCGCGGTGCACGAGCCCATCACCGCGGCGACCTGCGGGATGCCCTGCGCCGACATCTGCGCCTGGTTGTAGAAGATGCGCCCGAAGTGCTCCCGGTCCGGGAAGACCTCGTCCTGCATCGGCAGGAACGCGCCCCCGGAGTCCACGAGATAGAGGCAGGGGAGCCGGTTCTCGGCAGCCACGGTCTGGGCGCGGAGGTGCTTCTTGACCGTGAGCGGGTAGTAGGTGCCGCCCTTGACGGTGGCGTCGTTGGCGACGATCACACACTCGCGGCCCGACACCCGGCCGATGCCGGCGACCACACCTGCGCTGGGCACCGCGTGCGCGTCCCCGTCGGCGCCGTACATCCCGTACGCGGCCAGCGGCGCGATCTCGAGGAACGGCGAGCCGGGGTCGAGGAGGCGGTCGACGCGGTCGCGGACGAAGAGCTTGCCGCGCTTCTCGTGCTTGTCGCGGGCGCGCTCCGGTCCGCCGGTGCGCACGACGGCGAGGCGTTCGCGCAGCTCGGCGACGAGGTCGCGCATGCCGGTGGGGTGCATGCCGTCGATGTTAACGGTTGTTAACCTGAGAAACCACCGCCCCCGTGGGACTACGCACCCGCCTCGCCGGTCCGTACGCCTCAGCCGTCAGTGCGCGTCGAACTGCACGGACACCCAGTGGTCGGACGACGGCCAGGCCGGGACGACGAGGGTGTGCGGACGTGTCGTCCCGCGCGGCACCGCCCGCAGCCGGATCCCGGCGTGCCGGCGGGGCGCCCGGAGGTACTGGTCGACGCCGGTGATGAACGGGACCGACGCGAACTCGGCGATGGGCTGACCCAGGACGCTCACCCCGTCGGCGTGCTGGTCGCCCACCGCGATGCCGATCGCGCGCTTGGCTCGAGGAGCGATCCCGTCGAGAACCGAGACGCCGTCGATCGTCAGGGTGTCGTTGCGGCCGTCCTGGTCGCTCCACCACTCCTTGTTGCGGCTGATCGTGAGGTTGGCGTGCCGCGGCGACGCGGTCATCACGCTGCGCACGACCCCGCCGGGCTGGTCGGTCATCAGGCGGACGAACCGGTCGGAGCGCGTGAACGGCTCGGTGTAGAAGTGGTGCGTGATCTCGCCGCGGGTGAGCACGAACTCGTACCGGGCGTGCCGCGAGGCGCGGAACGGGCCGAACGCTCCGTCGGTCACGTCGAAGGTGGCGACCGGTCGTCCGAGGCGTGCCCCAGTGAGCCGACCGACGCGATAGACCCTCAGCGTGCCGTCGACCACCGGCAGGTTGCTCACGAAGAAGTTCACCCGCCCGGATACCGTCGGACGCCCACGCTCCGCACGGACCTCGGTCGTGGCGGGCCGGCGCCCGTTGAAGAAGCGGAACATCTCGCGGAAGCTCTTTTCCGAGGTGACCGCCTCGGTGTGCCCCTGCTCGCCGAGGTCGACGTTGGTGGCACCGACGACCGTGCGGGTGACGCCTGGATAGCGCCACGGCTCCGCCCACAGCGCCAGGGTCGGGACGCCGCCGGGGAGCGCCGTCGCCGTCAGACCGTCGATGTTGACGTAGTGGGCGACACGGCCGGCGCGCGCCGGGGAGCTGTTCAAGTACTGCTGGGAGACGTACGTGCCGAGGGAGTGGCCGACGAGGTCGACCTTGTCGGCTCGCGTACGCCGGAGCACCGCCGCGACCGCGGCGTCGATCCGCTCGTGCACCTGAGCGAGCGTGTTGGTCTGGAACTGCGTGTCGTACTCGACCGCCTCGATGTCCTCCGCGCGGTAGCCGTTGCTCGCGAACCGCAGCGCGGGTGTCTGGAACTGGCTCGCCGAGCCCGCCGAGCCGTGCACGAAGACGATGGGTCGCGGCTTGACGTGTCCCGGACCCGTCCCGCTCGCCGGAGCAGGCGCTGCCAGGGCGAACGAGGCGAGAACGAGCGAGAGAGTGGCGGCGACGATCGAGCCGAGCACACGCTTCACGGGACCTCCTGGGCCGAGATGTGATCTCCGACACTAAGCAGGCGCTTAGCGGGGGTCAACAGCAGGACGTGAGACCGCGTCTCAGGCGAGCAACAGGGTCTTGCCGATCGCGCTGCGGTCCTCCAGCCCACGGTGGGCGTCGGCGGCCCGTTCCAACGGATAGC
>NZ_JARBCJ010000146.1:0-8907 GCF_028803055.1 Mumia sp. | reverse complement strand
CGTACCGGCTTCGTCGACGCGCGACCCGAACGCGTTGCACCCGATCCCGACCACTGACACCATCAGGCCGCTTCGGCCCAGCGGACGCATCCGCATTCAGTCACCCACCTCTCCGTCGGCGAGCTCCCGCAGGATGTCCAGGTGCCCGTTGTGGCGCGCGGTCTCCTCGACGAGGTGCGCGACGACCCAGCGTACGTTCGGCTGGAAGTCGCGCCGCGGCTTCGCCGTCAGGTCGTCCAGGTCGCGCTCGGCGAGGATCGCGTCGCAGGCGGCGATCTGCTGGCGGTAGCCGGTGAGGATGTCGTCCAGCGTCATCTGTGCGGCGATCTCGAACTCGCCGTCGGGGTGCTCGTCCGACCAGGGGGCACGGTCCTCGCCGCCCGCGACGACCACCTCGACCCAGTAGTGCTCGTTCCAGCGCAGGTGGTTGATCACGTTGGCGATCGACATCAGCGGCGAGGTAGCCAGCGGTGTGGCGTGCGCGAGGTCCTCGGGGAGGCCCTCGGCCTTCGCGAGGGCGGTCTCCCTGACGTAGCGGAGGAGGGTGAGCGCTGTGGTGCGCTCGTCGACGGTGGATGGAGTGTCCGTACGGTCCATGACCCCACCCTGGCACCATGGGGACGTGAGCACTGCGACGACCCACGCCGACGGCCCTCTCGTCCTGGGGATCGAGTCGTCCTGCGACGAGACCGGTGTCGGCATCGTCCGCGGGACCGAGCTCCTCGCCAACGCCGTCGCCTCCAGCGTCGAGGAGCACGTCCGCTTCGGCGGGGTCGTCCCGGAGGTCGCGAGCCGCGCGCACCTCGAGGCGTTCGTCCCGATGCTCGAGAAGGCACAGGCCGACGCGGGCGTCTCCGTGGCCGACGTCGACGCGATCGCCGTCACCAGCGGGCCCGGACTGACCGGCGCGCTCCTCGTCGGGATCGCCGCCGCGAAGGCGCTCGCGATCGCGTACGACAAGCCGCTGTACGGCATCAACCACCTGGTCGCCCACGTCTGCGTCGATCGGCTCGAGCACGGTGAGCTCCCGGAGCCGACCGCCGCCCTGCTCGTCTCCGGCGGCCACACCAACCTCCTGCTCGTCGACGACGTGACCAGCTCGGTCCGGATGCTCGGCGAGACGATCGACGACGCCGCGGGGGAGGCCTTCGACAAGGTCGCCCGTCTGCTGGGCCTTCCGTATCCCGGTGGTCCGGAGATCGACCGCGCCGCCCGCGACGGCGACCCCACGGCGATCGCGTTCCCTCGCGGCCTGACCGGTGGACGCGACATGGACAAGCACCGCTATGACTTCTCGTTCTCGGGCCTCAAGAGCGCGGTCGCGCGGCACGTCGGGCACGAGGAGCGCATGGGCCGGTCGATCTCGGTCCCCGACGTCGCGGCCTCCTTCCAGGACGCGGTGTGCGACGTCCTCTCCGCCAAGACGGTCCGCGCGTGCGTCGATCACGGGGCGGAGCACCTGGTCCTCGGCGGGGGTGTCGCGGCCAACGGCCGCCTGCGCCACTACGTGCTGGAGCGCGCCGAGGCGGCCGGGATCGACGTACGGATCCCGCCGCCGGTGCTCTGCACCGACAACGGCGCGATGGTGGCGGCGCTCGGCTCGGCCCTGGTCGCCAAGGGCGCCGCGCCGAGCTCGCTCGACCTGGCCGCGGACTCCTCGATGCCGGTCACGCAGATCGTCGCCTGAACGGCTCTGCGCTCCCCTCTCGATGTGGGCAAGAACACATTTCTTGCGTCCCACCTATTGCAACTTGTGGTTACACCTGCGTAGGTTACTGAACCGTAACACTCAGTTACTGGGTATCGGACAAACGGACGCTTACAAGGGCGGTCCGTCGATCTGGAGGGGATCATCTTGTCCATTTTCAGAAATCCAACGGCCCGAAGGCCGTTGTCGCTCGCAGCATCCGGGGCCTTGGTCGCCGGCATCGCGGTGAGCGCGACGGCTCTCGGGGCGGCGCCGGCCAGTGCGGCCGACGTCGAGCTCAACAAGGACTTCACCTACACGTGCAACGTCGTCGCGGCAGGTCTCGCGCTCGGTGACTTCTCCGTGGGTGTCAACGCCAGGGTCGTGATCCCGGAGGTTGTCGCCCCCGGCGACACGATCCCGGCTCGCAAGACCCAGATCACGTTGACGCTGCCTGAGCCGCTGCGCTCGGCGACGTACGGCCTGCTCGGTGCGCGATCGGCCAGCGGCTTCTCCAACGACGCGAGCATCAACATCACGGTTCCGGGGATCACCGACCCGTTCGTGTACCCGATCGCCAACCTCGCCGCGCCGTGGTCACCCGTCCCGGCGACGTCGACCCCGCCGTGGCAGATCCCGACCGAGGGCGACGTGCCCGCGATCCCGGTCCCCACGACAGCGGAGTACCCCGGGCTCGAGCTGCCGACCACCGGCACCATCCACATGCCGCGGGCGTTCAACGTCACGGCATCGCTGCGCAACGCCGCCGGTGAGCTGGTGGGCGGCGAGGGTGCCGTCACGATGGCGTGCACCTTGCCCGCTGCCAGCGACGACACCTTCGGAACGTTCGGTATCGCGGAAGTGCCGCCGACCCGCCGACGAACGTCCCGCCGACCGCGGGCAACGTGACGGCGGAGACCAGGGAGGACGAGGCGGTCGACATCACGCTCGAGGGCGCTGATGCCGACGAGGGCGACACCCTGACCTACACCTACGGGACGCCGGCCAACGGCACCGTGACGGGTACGGGCGCCGACGTCACCTACACCCCGAACGCCGGCTTCTTCGGCACCGACACCTTCACCTACACCGTCTCCGACGGCGAGGAGGAGGCCACCGGCACGGTCACCGTGACGGTCAACGAGGTCGTCATCCCGCCGAACACGCCGCCTACCGCGGGCAACGTGACGGCGACGACCAACCAGGACAGGGCCGTCAACATCGCGCTGCGCGGTGCGGACGCCGACGGCGACACCCTGACCTACACCTACGGCACGCCGGCCAACGGCACCGTGACGGGTACGGGCGCCAACGTCACCTACACCCCGAGGGCCGGGTTCTCCGGCACCGACACCTTCACCTACACCGTCTCCGACGGCCAGGCGGAGGCGACCGGCACTGTCACCGTGACCGTCACCAAGGTCACGCAGCCGCCGGCCGACAAGTGCGGTCCGATGCCCAACCCGCTGCGCGAGCCCATCAAGTGGCTCAAGTGGCTCGCCTGCAAGATCCTGGGTCACCTGGGTCGCTGAGCAGGAGCCGCTGAGCGGCACTGAAGCACGAACGCCGGTGGCGGGACCTCAGGGTCCCGCCACCGGTGCGTCTGTGCGGAGGACCGGCTCGACGAGGTAGGCCCGGCCCTCTCCCGCCACGCGGGTGAGGACGACGGTGGCGGTCTCCGAGCCGGCCAGCCGCAACCGTCTGACCAGCACCTCAGGGACCACCGAGACGCCCCGCTTCTTGACGGTCAGCGTGCCGACGTCGCGCTCGCGCAACGCCGCCCGCAGCTGCTTCTCCCGGTACGGGAGCTCCTCCAGGACACGGAAGGCCCGGGCGTACGGCGTCGCCACGTGCGTGGCGCTCGAGACGTAGGCGATGTGCGGATCCACGAGCCAGCCGTCGGTGAGGACAGCGACCGCGGTCACGAGACCTGCGCGGATCACCGCGTCGTCGGGCTCGTAGAGCCAGTCACCCGGGGCGGCGACGTGGACCTCGGTGGGCGCGTCCGCGTCGGTCAGCGTGGCCGTGGCGTGGGTCCCGATGACGGTGGCCCGCCGCGTCGCCCCGGCGTACGCGGGTCCCCAGAGGCAGGCTTCGACGAGGTCCCCACGGTCGCTGACCCACTCCGCCTCGACACCGTCGGGAACCAGATCGTGGGCGATGCCCGGGAGCACCTTGGCCAGGCCGCGATCGGCGAGCACCCCCACCACGAACGACCACGGAGGGCTGAACGCGTCGAGGTCGAACGTCCGACCGCGCCCGTCCCGCCGTGCCGGATCGACGAACGCCGCGTCGTACGGGGTCAGGTCGACCGCCGTCAGGTCCGCGACGCCGACGGTGCCGTCGAGCCGCAGGGCAGCGAGGTTCGCCCGCGCCATCGCGGCCCGGAGCGGATCGCGCTCCACGCCGTGGACCGACAGTCCCGCGCGGGCGAACGCCGCGAGGTCGGCGCCGATCCCGCACCCCAGGTCGACCAGCGTGCGGGCGCCGGTGGCGCTCAGCCGCTCGGCGCGATGAGCGGCGACCCGCAGGCGCGTCGCCTGCTCGAGCGCGTCCGGGGTGAAGTACATGTTCGCGGCGTCGGCGCCGAGCTTGGTGGCCGCCCGGCGCCGCAGCGCCACTTGACTCGTCGCCGCCGCGACCAGCTCGGGGGAGTGGCCCTGCCGGCGCAGCCGGGTGACCAGCGTCAGCTCGTCGACGCTCCCGTACGTGGCCTCGGCCTCGCGGAGGACCTGCTGTCCCTCGGCGTCGAGGAGTCGTTCGAACGTCTCGACCTCCATGGGGGCAAGTCTCGCAGCACGGGCCCGGAGGCCGGGCTCACGGGCGCTGGCACTCTGCTTGACCGAGTGCTAACCCGGCTCTAGGTTGGATTTAGCACTCTCGTATCCTGGGTGCTAACGGTGCACCGCGTACGGCTCCCGCGACGGCGTGCGTGCGAGCACCTCGAAGGACCCACAGTCCCAGTCCCGTCGTACGGGCGAACGCCCGCTCACGGGGTAACACGAAAGGGGAGGTCGACAAGTGTCGGTCACCATCAAGCCGCTCGAGGACCGTATCGTCGTCAAGATTCTCGAGGCGGAGCAGACCACCGCCTCGGGCCTGGTCATCCCGGACACCGCCAAGGAGAAGCCCACCGAGGGCTCCGTCCTGGCCGTGGGCCCGGGCCGCTTCAACGAGGACGGCGACGAGCGCATCCCCGTCGACGTCAAGGTCGGCGACGTCGTCGTCTTCAGCAAGTACGGCGGCACCGAGGTGAAGTACGACGGCGAGGAGTTCCTCATCCTGTCGGCGCGCGACGTCCTCGCGGTCATCGAGAAGTAGCGACGTGCTCGCCCCGGCGGTCCGAGACCGCTGGGGCGAAAGCACTCGTCCGCAGCACATGGGCCCGCGGTGTCTCGACGGGTCCGACACCACAGAGAAGGATCCCCATGCCCAAGATTCTTGAGTTCGACGAGACTGCTCGTCGGTCACTCGAGCGTGGCGTCGACATTCTGGCCGACACCGTGAAGGTGACGCTCGGCCCCAAGGGTCGCTACGTCGTCCTCGACTCCAAGTGGGGTGCGCCGACGATCACGAACGACGGCGTGACCGTCGCCCGTGAGATCGAGCTCGACGACCCGTTCGAGAACCTCGGCGCCCAGCTCGCCAAGGAAGTTGCCACCAAGACCAACGACATCGCCGGTGACGGCACCACCACGGCGACCGTGCTCGCTCAGGCGATGGTCCACGAGGGCCTGCGCGCCGTGGCGGCGGGCACCAACCCGATCGCCCTCAAGCGCGGCATCGACAAGGCCGTCGCCGCTGTCTCAGAGCGGCTCCTCGAGCTGGCCCGTGACGTCGACGACAAGCAGGACATGTCGCACGTCGCCAACATCTCGGCGCGTGACGCCCACATCGGTGGCCTGATCGCCGACGCCTTCGACAAGGTCGGCAAGGACGGTGTCATCACCGTCGAGGAGTCCAACACGATGGGCACCGGCCTCGAGTTCACCGAGGGCATGCAGTTCGACAAGGGCTACCTCTCGCCCTACATGGTGACCGACACCGAGCGGATGGAGGCCGTCCTCGACGAGCCGTACATCCTCGTGAACCAGGGCAAGATCTCGTCCGTCGCCGACCTCCTCCCGCTGCTGGAGAAGGTCGTCCAGGCGGGCAAGTCGCTCCTGATCATCGCCGAGGACGTCGACGGCGAGGCGCTCTCGACGCTGGTCGTCAACAAGATCCGCGGCACGTTCACCTCGGTCGCCGTCAAGGCGCCGGCGTTCGGTGACCGCCGCAAGGCGATGCTGCAGGACATCGCGGTCCTCACCGGCGCCCAGGTCGTCACCCCCGACCTCGGCCTCAAGCTCGACCAGATCGGGCTCGACGACCTCGGCACGGCGCGTCGCGTCGTCGTCACCAAGGACGACACCACGATCATCGACGGTGCCGGCAAGGACGACGAGGTCTCCGCCCGCGTCAACCAGATCAAGGCCGAGATCGACTCGACCGACTCCGACTGGGACCGCGAGAAGCTCCAGGAGCGCCTCGCGAAGCTCGCCGGCGGCGTCTGCGTCATCCAGGTGGGTGCCGCGACCGAGGTCGAGCTCAAGGAGAAGAAGCACCGCATCGAGGACGCCGTCTCGGCGACCCGTGCGGCGATCGAGGAGGGCATCGTCGCCGGTGGCGGCTCCGCTCTCGTGACCGCCGTGTCGGTGCTCGAGGACGACCTCGGGCTCACCGGTGACGAGGCCGTCGGCGTCGCGATCGTCCGCAAGTCGGCCGTCGAGCCGCTGCGCTGGATCGCCGAGAACGGTGGCGAGAACGGCTACGTCGTGGTCGCCAAGGTCCGCGAGAGCGGCCAGGGCTACAACGCCGCGACCGGCGAGTACGGCGACCTGGTCGCCCAGGGCGTCCTCGACCCGGTCAAGGTCACGCGCTCCGCGCTGGCCAACGCGGGCTCCATCGCCGCCATGCTGCTCACCACCGAGACGCTGGTGGTCGAGAAGCCGGCCGACGACGAGAGCTGATCCGAGCGCACTCCCACGACGAAGGCCCGTCCCGTGAGGGGCGGGCCTTCGTCGTTGTGCATCCGGTCTGGCGTGTCGCCCGGCGACGTGGGACGGTGGGCGTGGCACCACCGGTGCTGACCCGTCCTGATGCTCCTGAGCCCCCGAAGGATCCCCGGATGCTTCCCCGCCCACCCTCCGGTGAGCCAGACCTCGCCGAGCTGGCGCTGCGAGCCCTCGATGATGCCGACGTCATGGATGCCCTCATGCGCGACGTGCGCACCGTGTCGCACCGCTACTGCCGTGCCCGCCTCGGCGGATACCGCGACGGTGCGCAGCTGGCCGAGGACGTCGCCCAGGAGATCTGCATCGCCGTCTTCCAGGCACTCCCCACCTTCGAGCACCAGGGTCTTCCCTTCGAGGCGTTCGTGTACGCCATCGGCAGCCGCAAGGTGGCCGACGCCCAGCGCAGCGCCTACCGCTCGCGCCAGGTTCTCGTCGACGTCGTCCCGGACTCGGGCGTCGCCTCGGCCGAGAGCGAGGTGCTCGGACGCCTCGAGTCCCAAGATGTCCTCGACCTGCTCGACTGCCTTCCGGGCCGACTGCACGAGGTGCTCGTCCTCCGGGTCGCGATGGGACTGACCGCCAACGAGGTGGGCACCGCGATGGGGATGACGCCCGGCGCCGTACGGATCGCGCAGCACCGTGCCCTTCAGCGGCTGCGCGACCTCCACCGCAACCGCCAGGTGACGCGCGGGGAGGTCTCGGCGTGACCGGCGTCGATCCGGTCGCGCACGACGACCGTCTCCTCGACGACCTGATCGCCGGTCGGGCCACGGGCGACCCCCTCCTCGACGGACTGGCCGCTTGGCGCACCGACGTCATGGCCTCGCCCCCCGGCGCCGGGGACCCCGCCGCTGACCGGCTGACCGCCGTGTCGAGGGCGCCGGGCCGGGCCGGTTGGCGGGTGGGGCCTGTGGGTGCCCGTCGCGTGCGCCCGGTCGACCGCCGCCGCGCCCACCGCGGTCGCGCGACTCGACCCGCGCCGGGCGTCCGCCGCGCCACCGAGCTTGGTGTGGGCGTCGTCGTCCTGCTCGCCATGGGCGTCAGCCAGGCGGTCGCCGGCAGCCCCGTTGCGCCGCTCACCTACGTCGTCGGACGCGCGGTCGGGCTGGGTGAGGAGGTCGCGACACCGCGGACGGCCAAGAGGCATGAGCGCCCCAACCTGTCGGCGCCGGCGGTCACAGGTTCAGAAGTGCACACCGGGCGTTCCGGCGCCGAGGCGCTCTCGTCTGCTCACAAGGGCGAGGCATCTCACCCCGTTCCCTCGCGGGACGGACGGAGCCGTGCGGACTCGCCCCGGGCCGAGCAGCCGGCGACTCCTGCGCCGTCGCCCGTCCCAGGGGTGGTGACGACCGCGCCCGCTCCCGCCGACGACGGGACCCGTGATCGGGACTGGGACCGTGACCGTGACGGCGCCTGGGACCGTGATCGCGGCGGCGCCTGGGACGGTGATCGTGACGGGGACCGCGACCGGGACCGTGATCGTTCGGGCGACCAGTGGGCCGACAGGTCGTCGTCGTGGCGCCCGTCGTACGTCGTGCGCTGACGCTCCTCGACGGTCCTCGCCGGACGTGACGGCCGCCGCACGCGGCCGTGGAAGCAGCTGCGCCCATCCGTCGTTGGATGTGTCGACAGGGGTCCTCGTAGGATGGGGACGTCGGATGCTCGAGGGAAGGACGTCATGGATCTCAACGCCGCGGGTGTGCCGGAGAAGTTCGCACCGCTGGGCCTCACCTACGACGACGTCCTGCTGCTCCCTGGCGAGACCGACGTCGTCCCGAGCGAGGTCGACACCACGTCGCGGTTGACCCGAGACATCTCTCTCCGCATCCCCTTGATCTCCGCGGCGATGGACACCGTGACCGAGGCGCGCATGGCCATCGCGATGGCGCGCGAGGGTGGCATCGGCATCCTGCACCGCAACCTGTCCGTGGAGGACCAGGCCTACCAGGTCGACCTCGTCAAGCGCACGCAGACCGGCGTCATCCCCAACCCGATCACCATCACCGAGAAGGCGACGCTGGAGGAGCTCGACGAGATCTGCGGCCAATACCGCGTCTCCGGCCTCCCGGTCGTCGATGCCGACGACACGCTCCTCGGCATCGTCACCAACCGCGACCTGCGCTTCGTCCCCCTGGCGGAGTGGTCACACAAGACGGTCGGCGAGGT
>NZ_JARBCJ010000145.1:0-8984 GCF_028803055.1 Mumia sp. | reverse complement strand
CGTGACGCCGACGAGGTGCTGGCCAGGATCGTGTTCGAGGCTGCCGGTGAGGCGGCGCAGGGATGAAGATCGAGGTCCCGGAGCAGATCGACGCGGCCGAACGGCTCGGCGTGGTCCACCTCGTCGGCATCGGCGGCGCCGGCCTGTCGGCGATCGCCCGCATCATGCTCGAGCGGGGCATCACCGTGCAGGGCAGCGATGCGGCCGACTCGGACCTTCTCAGGGCGCTCGAGCGGGACGGGGCGACAGTGACGGTGGGACAGGCGGCCGACAACCTCGGTGAGGCCGACACCGTCATCGCGACGACCGCGGTCCGCGCCGACAACCCGGAGATCGTGGCGGCCCTGGCACGCGGCCTGCGGCTGTATCCACGGTCCGCGGGTCTGCAGTCGGTGATGGTCGGGCACGACGTGGTGGCGGTGGCCGGCACCCACGGCAAGACGACGACGACGTCGATGCTGGCGAGCGCGCTGGTGCACGCCGGGCTCGACCCCTCGTACGCGATCGGGGCGCCGGTCGCCTCGCTCGGGACCAACGCGCACGCCGGCACGGGTCGCTGGTTCGTCGCGGAGGCCGACGAGAGCGACGGCGCCTTCCTCGTCTACGAGCCGTACGCCGCCGTGGTCACCAACGTCGACGCCGACCACCTCGACGTCTGGGGTACGCCGGAGGCGTACGAGCAGGCCTTCGCGCGGTTCGTCGACCGCGTCTCGCCTGACGGGTTCCTCGTGCTCTGCGTCGACGATCCCGGTGCTGCGGCGCTGGAGGCCCGTGCCGAGGGACGCGGACTGCGGGTCCTGCGCGCCGGTCTCGGCGAGTCGGCGGAGCTGCGCGGCACCGACCTGGTGACGGAGGGTGGAGGCACCTCGTTCACCGTGGTCCGCCGGGGGGAGTCGCTCGGGCGGGTCAGGTTGCAGGTCCCGGGGGAGCACTACGTCGTCGACGCTCTCGGAGCGCTCGGCGCCGCGCTCGAGTGCGGCGCGTCGTTCGCCGACGCCGCAGCCGGTCTCGCGGCCTACACCGGCGCGAGCCGGCGGATGGAGCGGATCGGCGAGGGTGCCGGCGTGACGGTGTACGACTCCTACGCCCACCACCCGGTCGAGATCGCCGGTGACCTCCAGGCGGCGCGGGCACTCGCGGGTGACGGGCGGGTCGTCGTGGCGTTCCAGCCCCACCTCGTCAGCCGGACCCGAATCTTCGGCACGGCGATGGGGGAGGCGCTCAGCGCGGCCGACGTCGTCGTCGTGACCGACGTCTATCTCGCCCGCGAGGACGCCGACCCCGACGTGACCTCGGCCCTCGTTCGGGAGGCGGTGTCCCTCCCGCCGGAGGACGTCCACGCGGGCGCCGACCTCGAGACGCTGGACGCCCAGCTGGCCGACCTCGCGGCGGAGGGTGACCTCGTCCTCCTGCTCGGCGCCGGTGACATCACGACCGTCGGACCCCGGCTCGTCGCGCGTCTGCGGGAGAGGGCAGCGGGCTCGTGACCGTCACGGACCGGTTCGCAGGGCGGCGCTGGCGGGCGCGGCTCGGGCGGCTGCGTCCGTACCTCCTCGTGGCGGCCGCGCTCGCCGTGATCGGCGCCGGCGCGTGGGTCACCCTCGAGACGTCCGTCCTGGGTGCCCACTCCGTCCAGGTCCGTGGGGCGACCACCGTGTCGCCGAGCGTGGTCCGCGCACGCGCCGACGTCGTGGAGGGCCGTCCCCTCGCGCGCCTCGACGTGGAGGCCGTGCGCGAACGTGTCGAGCAGATCCCGCAGGTGGCGACCGTCGACGTCAGCCGCCGGTGGCCGCGCTCGGTCGTCGTCGAGGTCACCGAGCGGACTCCTGTGGCACGCCTGTCCGGCGACGACGTACGCCTGCTCGATCGCGACGGAGTCGTCTATCCCCCTGCCGGCAAGACGCCGCGCCGGCTGCCGCGGGTCGTCCTCGCCTCGGGGTCGGGGCCCAGGGCGGAGGCGCTGAAGGAGGCGGCCGACGCCGTCCGCGCGATGGACCGAGACCTCGCCCGGAGGGTCCGTGAGGTCCGGGTGAGCAGTCGGGACGGGATCACGCTCGAGCTGCGGGACGGTGCCGAGGTCGCCTGGGGGAGCGCCGACCATGCCGGTCTGAAGGCCCAGGTCCTCTCGGCGCTGCTGCCCCAGAAGGCCAGCGCGTACGACGTCCGTGCACCTGAACGGCCGACCATCCGGCCGTGACCGACCTCCGAGCACGCTCTGTGGGTGACATCTCGACGAGGAGCGGCGGGACCGGCGGCGTGTCGGCGCAGAGCGGCGCGGTCGAGCACGTAGGTTCATGCACAGACACGAGGTTGACATAACTATAACCCTGAACTTGAGGGTTAGGGTTCTGGGCTCACCGCTCGGAGCCTGTGGCGCCGACACCGGACTGCGGTGCCTCGTGAAGACTCGGACACACAAGCACGTGAGGGGCACCATCGTGGCAGCTCAGAACTACCTGGCCGTGATCAAGGTCGTCGGCATCGGCGGAGGTGGCGTCAACGCGGTCAACCGGATGATCGAGGCCGGCCTCAAGGGAGTCGAGTTCATCGCGATCAACACCGACGCCCAGGCGTTGCTGATGAGCGACGCCGACGTCAAGCTCGACATCGGTCGCGAGCTCACCCGCGGCCTCGGCGCCGGCGCCAACCCCGACACCGGGCGACAGGCGGCCGACGACCACGCGGACGACATCGAAGAGGTGCTCAAGGGCGCCGACATGGTGTTCGTCACCGCAGGTGAGGGAGGCGGCACGGGCACCGGCGGTGCGCCGGTGGTCGCCCGCATCGCCCGCTCGCTGGGCGCCCTCACGATCGGCGTCGTCACCCGCCCGTTCTCCTTCGAGGGTCGACGCCGCGCCAACCAGGCCGATGACGGCATCGAAGGGCTGCGGGAGGAGGTCGACACGCTGATCGTCATCCCGAACGACCGGCTGCTGTCGATCAGCGACCGCAACGTCACCATGCTCGACGCGTTCAAGCAGGCCGACCAGGTCCTCCTCCAGGGCGTCTCGGGCATCACCGACCTGATCACGACGCCGGGCCTGATCAACCTCGACTTCGCCGACGTCAAGTCCGTGATGTCTGATGCCGGCTCAGCGTTGATGGGAATAGGGTCCGCTCGGGGAGACGACCGCGCGGTGGCGGCCGCGGAGATGGCCGTCTCCAGCCCTCTGCTCGAGGCGTCGATCGACGGTGCGCACGGCGTGCTGCTCTCGATCGCCGGCGGGTCCGACCTCGGCCTCTTCGAGATCAACGAGGCCGCGGCGCTCGTCAGCGAGGCAGCTCACGCCGAGGCCAACATCATCTTCGGTGCCGTGATCGACGACGCCCTCGGCGACGAGGTGCGTGTCACCGTCATCGCCGCAGGCTTCGACGGAGGCACGCCCAAACGACGCGACGCGTCACGTCCTGCCCTGCGCCGCGACACAGCGCCGGCCCGGCCCGTGACCAAGGAGCCGCCCGCCGCACCGGCAGCGCCGGCGGAGACGGCCAGCCGCGGCGACCGTGTCCCCGTGGGGGTGCGCAGCCAGGCCGGCGACAGCACCACCCCGACCACCGAGTCCCGTGCCTCGCGCGGCCCGTCCCCTGTCACGGGTCCGGCGACCGGCTCAGGCAACGGGGCTCGGCCGTCGACCCCGAAGCGTCAGGCTGTCGATCCCTTCGAGGACGACCTCGACATCCCCGACTTCCTGAAGTAAGTGTTCGCCTTCCACGAGACCCTCTCCCGCGCCGACCTCGCGTTCACCGACCGTCACGACGGTCACAGCACGGGTCCCTGGGCCTCGCTGAACCTGGGGGCGAGCAACGGCGACGACGAGGCCACAGTCGCGCGCAACCTTCGAGACGCCGTCGAGGCCTTCGGTGGGGACCCTGACCGGACGCATCTCGTACGCCAGGTGCACGGCCGTGGTGTCCGTGTCGTGACGGCCGACGACGACCCGACCGCCCCGCGCGCCGCTGCCGACGCGCTGGTGACAGCTGTGCCGGGCGCGGTGCTCGTCGTCCGGGTGGCCGACTGCCTTCCTGTCGTGCTCGTCGACGACGAGAACGCGGTCGCCTCGGTCGTCCACGCCGGGCGCAAGGGCGTCGTCCTCGACGTCGCCGGTGCCGCGGTCGAGGCGATGCGTGCCCTGGGTGCCGAGCGGATCACGGCGTGGCTGGGACCTCGTGCGTGCGGGCACTGCTACGAGGTCCCGGAGGCGATGCGTGACGAGGTTGCACGCCAGGTCACCGGCACGTGGGCACAGACCCGGAGCGGCACGCCTGCCCTGGACCTGGCGGCCGGTGTCGCCGGCCAGCTCCGTGCCGCGGACGTCGACGTCGTCGACCTCGCCGACCACCACCCGATGTGCACGATCGAGGGGGAGAAGGACTTCTTCTCCTACCGGCGCCAGGGTGAGCGCTCCGGCCGGCTCGCCGCGCTCGTCCGCGTGCGAGGCTGAGCGCGTGACCGACACCCACGACGCACGCCGTGACGAGCTCGCCCGCAGCCTCCGTGCGGTCCGCGACCGCATCGAGACCGCGGCCGCCATGGCCGGTCGCGCACCGGACGAGATCACCCTGATCGTGGTCACCAAGACCTACCCTGCCTCCGACGTCGCGCTCCTCGCCGACCTGGGGGTCACCGACGTCGGCGAGAACCGCCACCCGGAGGCGGCCCGCAAGCGGGAGGAGGCGGGCGATCCTGCCGCCGCCCTCCGGTGGCACTTCGTGGGCGCCCTGCAGACCAACAAGGCTGCCGCGGTGGCCCGCTACGCCGACGTCGTCCACTCGGTGGACCGGCCCAGGCTCGTCGATGCGCTCGACCGTGGAGCGCGTCAGGCGGGCCGTACCCTCGGCGTGCTCGTCCAGGTCAACCTCGAGGGCCGCGACGACGACCCCGCCGGGAGGGCCGGCGCCGCCCCCGGCGACGTCCTGGGGCTCGCCGCGCAGGTCGACGCGGCAGAGGCGCTGCGGCTCGAAGGCGTGATGGCCGTGGCCCCCCTCGACGCCGACCCCGACGACGCGTTCGCGCGCCTCGCGGAGGTGGCGGCCAGCGTCGCGGCGGCGTACCCGCGTGCGACGGCGATCTCCGCGGGCATGAGCGGTGACCTGGAGGTGGCTGTCAAGCACGGCGCGACACACGTACGGATCGGGCGTTCGGTGCTCGGAGAGCGCCCTCCGCTCCGGTAGGTTGAGGGCGACGGTGAGCACACCGCCGGTTCATGAGTTCGAGCAAGCAGCGTGGTTTTCAGGGAGGTCAGGCGATGGCTGGCGCGATGCGCAAGATGGGTGAGTACCTCGGCCTCGTCGAGCAGTCCGGCGAGTACGACGAGTACGACGACTACGAGTCGGAGCCGGAGGCCGCGCGTCGGCCCGTCCGACCGGCGGGCCCGGCCGTGCGCGAGGCGGAGCCGCGGCCTGTCGCCCGGATCGACGACCGGCGCCGACCGGCGTCGACCCCGACGGTCGTGCCCGCGCCGGCAGAGTTCACGAGGATCACGACGCTGCACCCGCGGACCTACAACGAGGCCCGGATCATCGGCGAGCACTTCCGCGAGGGCACCCCGGTCATCATGAACCTCAGCGAGATGGACGACAACGACGCCAAGCGTCTCGTCGACTTCGCGGCCGGACTCATCTTCGCCGTCTACGGGTCGATCGAGCGGATCACGAGCAAGGTGTTCCTTCTTTCGCCGCCCAATGTGACGGTCACTGCGGAGGATCGCCAGCGCCTCGCGCAGGGCGGGTTCTTCAACCAGAGCTGACGTAGGACACACTGTCGTTCATGGTCGTCGTCGGTGAGGTCATCAACTTCGTTCTGTGGGCGTGCATCCTGCTCCTGCTGGCCCGCTTCGTCATCGACTGGGTCCAGGTGCTGTCACGCTCGTGGCAGCCCAAGGGCTTCGTGCTCGTGTTCTGCGAGGCGATCTACTCGGTCACCGATCCGCCGATGCGGGCGGTGCGCCGCGTGATCCCGCCGATCCGCTTCGGCGGGATGGCGCTCGACCTGTCGCCGATGGTGCTGCTGATCGGCCTCTACCTTCTCCAGATCATCAACGCTCAGATCTTCTTCCGCTGAGCATGAGCCTTCTTTCCCGCGGGGGAGTCGCACTAAGGTGGTTCCCCACGGGGTGCCGCAGGGATGGCTTCCCCGACCAAGTACCGTTGTCAGGACTGTCCGATGAAACATGACCCCGAGGTGAAACCATGCCGTTGACGCCAGAGGACGTGCGGAACAAGCGATTTACCCCGGTCCGCCTTCGTGAGGGCTACGACATGGGCGAGGTCGACCAGTTCCTCGACGAGGTTGAGGCCGAGCTCGAGCGTCTGACCCTGGAGAACGAGGACCTGAGGAGCAAGCTCGCTTCCGCCTCGTCCGGCTCCGGCTCGTCGACCTCGTCGTTCGACAGCTTCCGCGCGCCCGCCCCGGCTCCGGCGCCGATGGCTCCGCCGCCGCCGGCTCCGATGCCGGTCCAGGCGCAGTCGCCGGCCTCCTCGTCGGTGGGTGACGCCTCCAGCGCCGCTGCCCGCCTCCTCGAGATCGCGACGCACAACGCCGACGAGCTCGTCGACGCCGCCAAGAACGAGGCCGACCGGATCCTGGGTGAGGCCCGGACCAAGGCCGACCGGGTCGAGAACGAGGCTCGGGGCAAGGCGGAGCGGCTCGAGAGCGAGGCGCGGATGCGCGCCCAGAAGCTCGATGCCGAGACTGCCGAGCGCCGCCAGCAGGCCTTCGGCAACATCGAGAAGGAGCGCGACGACCTCAACCGCGAGCTCGAGCGGCTCCGCACCTTCGAGCGCGAGTACCGCAGCCGCCTCAAGAGCTACTTCCAGGCGCAGCTCTCGCACCTCGAGGGCGAGCAGCCGGTCGCGGCGTCGCTGCCGACCAGCAGCCCGACGCCTGCGGCGGTGCACGGGTCCCCCACCCCGGAGCACGCGCCGCGCCGTCTCAAGTCGCTGTTCGGCGACGACGAGCGCTCCTGAGCCACCGGCTCTTCACCGCACGTTCGAAGGCCCCCTCCGACCATCGGGTCGGAGGGGGCCTTCGCACGTCGGCGACCTGCTCAGGCCTTGCGCAGCGAGACGGTCACCCCCAGGTCCTCGTCGGTCGCCACGTGTCCGTCGACGACTGCCGGACCTTGCGCGATCTCGACCGCGAGGACCTCGTCCGCGATCGTGGACTCATGGGCCCGGACCGCCTCCGCGGTTTCTCCCTCGGCCGCCCACGTCACGCGGATCCGGTCGGTGAGGTCGAGACCGGCGTTCTTGCGCGCCTCCTGGAGCATGCGGACGACCTCGCGTGCGGTGCCGGCCCGGAGGAGGTCCTCGTCGAGGTCCAGGTCGAGCGCGACGGTCTCGCCCTGGTCGTTGACGACGGCCCAGCCCTCTCGAGGACGTTCCGACACGATGACGTCGTCGGCCGTCACCTCGATCGTCTCGCCGTCCACCTGCAGGGCGTACGACCCGCCGTCCGCGACGGCTGCGGCGAGCTCGGCGGCGTCGGCCTCTGCGACAGCACCGGCCACCTTCGGCGTCTGCTTGCCGAACCGCTTGCCGAGGCTGCGGAAGTTGCCCTTGGCCGAGTGCTCCACGAGGTCACCCGACGCAGCCGCCAAAGACTCCAGGGAGCCGACGTTGAGCTCGTCGCACACCTCTGCCCGAAGCTCGTCGCCGAGCTGCTCCCACGCACGTGAGGGGACCAGCGCACGGCGAAGCGGCTGCCGCGTCCGGACCTTGGCCTCGGCGCGTGCGGCACGTCCCAGCTCGGTGACCCGCCGCGCGAGCGCGACCTGCTCGTCCAGACCCTTGACCGCCAGCGACTCGTCGGCCACGGGCCACGACGCCAGGTGCACCGACGGCGGCGCATCGGGGTCGGACGCACGGACGAGGTCCTGCCAGACCCGCTCGGTGACGAACGGGACCAACGGCGCCATCAGACGCGTGAGCACGTCGAGCGTGTCGTGCAAGGTCGCGAGCGCCGCAGGATCACCGCTCCAGAACCGGCGCCGGGAGCGGCGGACGTACCAGTTGGACAGGTCGTCGACGAACTGCGAGAGGAGGGCGCCGGCGCGCTGGGTGTCGAACCGCTCCAGGCAGGTCGTGACCTCGGAGACCAGGCCCTGTGTCCGCGAGACCAGCCAGCGGTCGAGGATCGGGCGCTCCGCGACGGGCGGTGCGCCGTCGGCAGGCGACCAGTGGGCGGTGCGCGCGTACAGGACGTGGAAGGCGACGGTGTTCCAGTAGGTCAGCAGGACCTTGCGCACGATCTCCTGCAGCGCCGAGTGCCCCACACGGCGGGCCTGCCACGGCGAGCCGGAGCAGGCCATGAACCAGCGGACGGCGTCGGCGCCGTGCTCGTCCATCAAGGGGACGGGGAGCAGGATGTTGCCCAGGTGCTTGGACATCTTGCGGCCGTCCTCGGCGAGGATGTGGCCCAGGCAGACGACGTTCTCGTACGAGTTCTGGTCGAAGACGAGGGTCGAGACGGCCATCAGCGAGTAGAACCATCCCCGCGTCTGGTCGATCGCCTCGCAGATGTACTGGGCGGGGAAGGCCTGGCGGAACTTCTCCTCCGAGCCGGGCAGGTGCGGGTATCCCCACTGCGCGAAGGGCATTGACCCGGAGTCGAACCATGCGTCGATGACCTCCGGCACTCGACGGTAGGTGCCCTCCTCGCCCTCGACCGTGAAGGTGACGTCGTCGATGTACGGGCGGTGCGGGTCGAGGTCGGACAGGTCGCGCCCGGTGAGCTCCGACAGCTCCGCGAGCGACCCGACGCACACCAGCCGGCCGGGATCGGCGTCGTTGCGCCAGATCGGCAGCGGGGTGCCCCAGTAGCGGTTGCGCGACAGGGACCAGTCGACGTTGTTCTGCAGCCAGTCGCCGTAGCGGCCCCACTTGATCGTCTGCGGGAACCAGCTGGTGCCCTCGTTCTCGCGCAGCAGTGCGTCCTTGGCTGCCGTGGTGCGGACGTACCAGGCGGGGGAGGCGTAGTACATCAG